>NZ_JAAHGT010000250.1 GCF_010672385.1 Okeania sp. SIO2F4 | reverse complement strand
TAGTTCCTTATCAGGGATAGGGAACTCCTGAAAACCTTGTGGGAGGGTGGGAAGAGGGGGGAGTCAGAATCTTGGGGTGCATTTCTCAAAAAAATATCTAATTCAATACACTTTTATGAGAAAAAAGCTTTTCAAATGACTTATACATAACTTCTCTTTTTTGTCTACGTTTTATGTTAAGAAAAATGTTGATAAAGCATAGCTTCCCTACCAGGGAAGGGGGAGAATAGTTCCCCCCTCTCAAAAGCAGGAGAGGGGTCGGGGGAGAGGTCTTAATTTATCAAACTTATCGACAAAATAAATCTAGACATGGTACTACTACTTTTTAAGAAACCTTAAACCGCATCTGAATCATCCGCCAAATTTCTCCAACCCACAACACAATAGAAGTACCGCCAATAATTATTAACCAATCTCTTAAAGATAAAGGAACTGTTCTAAATACAGCTCCTCCATATTGCACCATCACAATTTGTCCTACGAAAATCAATGCAGCGATCGCTACAAAACTGCCATTTTTACTAATACTAGAAAATGCAGATTCCTTTAAACCAAAACATTTGGCATTAAACATATTCCAAAACTGCAACATCACAAATGTAGAGAAAAATAGAGATAGTTCGTAAGGTGTTACTACCCGATCTTTTTGGATATATAGTAAGAAACCTACAAAAAACACCAAGAAGATTGACGCTACTGAAAAAATACTCACCGTCATTGGTTGAGAAATAATAAACTCTTCGGGATTTCTCGGTGCTTTCTCCATGACTTTTTCATTAGGTGGTTCCGTTGCTAAAGCTAATGCAGCAAAAGTATCCATAATTAAATTTACCCACAATAATTGAATCACAGTAAATGGCAAATTAATTCCAATAAACGGACCTAATAAAGCTATCCCACAAGCAGCAACATTTATTGTTAACTGAAACAAAATAAACTTTTGAATGTTTTGGTAAAGCGATCGCCCCCACATTACTGCATTTTCAATACTGCCAAAAGAGTCATTCAAAATGATGATATCGCTTGCTTCCTTGGCGACGGAAGTACCACTTCCCATTGACAAACCAACCTGCGCTTGATTTAAAGCGGGTGCATCATTGGTGCCATCTCCTGTAACTGCGACCACTTCCCCACTTGCTTGTAGCAGTTTGACAATGCGTTGTTTATCCTGGGGACGCGCTCTGGCAATTACTTTGACTTTTTGCACCTTTGCTAAAGCTGCTTCATCATCTAAGTCACGGAGTTTCTTACCAGTGATACACAAATCATTAGTATCATCCTTAGTCATAATCCCAATTTCTCTGGCAATTTCCATTGCTGTCAAACGACTATCTCCAGTAATCATTTTCACTTTCACACCAGCTTTTTGACATATTGCCACTGCTGGGGGTACTTCCTCTCGCACTGGATCGGCGATCGCCACAAAACCTAGCAAAATCAAATCGTGATATTGTTCCAGTTCATTTCCTTGTTGATAGTCTTGAGGGTCTCTAATATAAGCAAATCCTAGAGTTCGTCTACCAATAGTTTCATACTTATTTAACTCTGCTGCGATAGATACTCTTTGAGAATTTGCAAAAGGTTGAACTCCATCTGAGGTGAGAATTTGATTGCAACTTGCCAACAATAGTTCTGGCGCACCTTTAATATGGAGTATTTTTTCACCTGTGGTAGGGGAAATTCCGAGAGTTGCCATGTACTTTCTGTCTGAGGAAAAAGTTAACTGACTGATAATGTCAAAATTTTCTCGTTTGTCAATATAGTCAATTTTGTTTTCTTCTAACCACAATAACAAAGCACCTTCTGTATGGTCTCCCAAAGGGATAGACTCTTCCCCTTTTCTGTGTTCTAAATTAGCTGTACTATTGGCACAGATCGCTTCAACTATAATATTGTCAGTATTGAGAGTGCCATTCTCGAAACTAGGAAACTGTACATCACTCACCTGCATTTTGTTCTCCGTCAAAGTACCTGTTTTATCAGAACAAATCACAGTTGTGGCACCGATAGTTTCGCAAGCGTGCATCCTGCGAACTAGATTATTTTGTTGAGTCATTTTCTGCATACTGTAGGCAAGACTCAGGGTAACACTTAGAGCTAATCCTTCCGGTACGGCAACAACGATGACTGCAACTGCAATCATAAAATATGTGAGGAATTTGAGGGCGATATCCACGGTTATCCAGTCAGTGGGAGAAGTAGAAACCCATCCTAAATAGTAACCGAGTCCGATACCGACGCCAGATATTCCCAGGGCGATCAAAATATTTTTTAACCAGGCAACTGCGCTATCATCTTCTAACCATTCTGGTACTTCTATTTCTTTCCCTATTGATTCTAATCCATCTACGATTATTGGCAACCAGATTCTAGTTAGGGCAATAACTAAACCAATGATTAGGATGCTAATAATATACCATTGTTCCAAGGTGAGATTGAGTTCTCCTGTGAAGATACCTCTTGCTACTAAGGCAATATCGATTAAGACTGCTACCCCTAAACCGAGGATACCAATCAAATTACTGAGGCGTTCGAGTTGGATATTTAGAGGGGTTTCTACATCTGTAATATCAAGAACGCATCTAGCAGTTTGACCAATTTCTGTAGCATCCCCAACTGCTGTAATTTCGATGATTCCATGTCCATCGTTGACTATAGTATCACGCAAGACTTGGTTGGGAGAATAAGCATAATTAGTATGGTTATTAGAAGATAAATTTGCATCTGCTGTTTTGCTAACAGGTATTGCTTCACCCGTTAAACTTGCTTCGTTTACTTGCAGAGAAACTGCTTCTATTACTCTACCATCTGCTGGTATTTCGTCTCCTGTTTCTATCAATACAAAATCTCCTACTACTAAATCTTTTTTCGGAACAGTTGTCACGTTATTATCCCGAATTACTGTGATGGGAATTTCATCATTTACTTGATTAAGAATATCGAATTCTTTACTAGCTTTATACTCATTGAAAAAAGCAACAGTTGTAGCTAGCAAGATAGCAGCAATAATACCTAAACCTTCTACATAATTACCTTCAAAAATTCCGACTGTAATAGCAATAACAGCGGCAATTATTAGAATCCGAATTACTGGGTCATCGAACTTTTCTAACCATAATTTCCACCAAGGCGATCGCTTGGGTGGCGTTAATAAATTAGAACCATATTTTTGTCTACTTGCCTCAACCTCTGCCTGTGTGAGTCCTCTATAGCGGCTTTGTTTTTGCCCTATTTCTTCAGTAGTTTTCATTGATTAATCTCCTTGCCAAAATTTGCATTGGTGGGTATTATGATAATTTTAGTATTTTATCGTTTTTTTTTTAATTTTATTAATATATCTTAAATTAGCAATTTTGTCTATAATCGATCAAATTCTATTAAAAAGGGAATAGGGAATAGGGAATAGGGAATAGTAAAGAATGGAAAACAGCATTAATTAAATAGTAGCCTTCCACAAGGATTAGTGGGTACTCAAGACAGCGTTTTTTTCTTAGAAAAAACGCAATGTAGATTTACATATCATTTGAAAAGACTATATAATTTAGGTTGCTAAATATAGTAGTCATATTATTTGTGAATAAAATGTTGATTGAACGTTTAGAAAATATATATTGGAATCAAGCACCAAGAATCATATCTTTATTTTCTGGTTGTGATGGGATGGATTTACCATTTCACTATGCAGGATTTAATTTAGTTTGGGCAATTGATTCTAATTTTTATGCCTGTAAAACTTTTGAGAGAAATCTTTCTAATATTATCGAGAATAATCAAATAGAAAACATAAATATTGCTGAAATTCCAGAAGCAGATTTAATTACAGGAGGTTTTCCTTGTCAAGATTTTTCAATGATTTGGAAACGCCCAGGTTTAGAAGGTACTAGAGGCAATTTATATACCTACTTTTTAGAGTTTGTTAAAAAGAAACAACCAAAGGCATTCATCGCAGAAAATGTCAAAGGTTTATTAAGTGCTAATAAACATCAAGCAATTCAACGAATAATTTCCGATTTTGAAAGTATATCTCCTGGTTATTTAGTGAAACCTAAACTATATAATTTTGCTGATTATGGAGTACCTCAGTTTAGGGAAAGAGTTATTTTAGTTGGAATTAGAATGGATACAGGTTTTAATTTTATTCATCCTGCACCAGAATATGGAATTAGTCGGAAATATCCCCATATAACTGCTGGTGAAGCACTTAAAAATGTAGAACAAATTCCCCACAATAATGAACATCAAAAAATTCAACCTCGGACAATTGAAATATTGAAAAGAATAAAAGCAGGAGGTAATTTTAGAGATATTCCTAAAGATAGTCCCTATTATGTAAAAGGAATGATTAGTCATGTTTATCGACGTATTCATCCAGACAAACCTGCTGCAACAATTATTGCTGGTGGAGGTGGAGGAACATGGGGTTATCATTATCCCGAACCAAGGTCTTTAACAAATAGAGAAAGAGCAAGATTACAAACATTTCCTGATGATTTTATTTTTGAAGGTTCTTTTACTGAAATTAGACGACAAATTGGTAATGCTGTACCTCCAGATGAAGGAGATAAATAATTTATTTATGAGATGAATTATGCTAAGTTTTAGAAAAAAAGTAAAGGTGTTGTTTTATGGCATCTAAAAAAGGAAGTAAACATCAGCACTATGAAATATTAAATTTAATTGGTTATGGGTTGGCAAAATTTGATAGTGCTTTTATTAAAGAGTTCGGATTTAAAACAAAAAAATCTTTTTTTGAATATATAGTTAGTTTGGGTATTGCTGAAACTGTAAATACAGTTAAGAATAGACAAGACTTGTTTGACTATTTTTTTGATAATCCTAGAAAAGGATGGTGGCAAAAAGGAGATGCTTATATTCATAGAAAACTATTTATTGACTCACTTTTTGGAGAGGAAGATGTTTCTTCTTACACTCAAATTATCAAGCTATATTTACAGGATAAAGTTCCTAAATTTCTCAGTATAGAAAGAAAATCTGCTGAGGTAATTAATCCTATTCTTAAAAGTAAATTTAAACAATTACAGGAGACGGGTCAACGAGCAGAATTATTTTTTATGAGAAATTATAAAACTTGTCCTGATTTTGAAAATGGAACTTTACAAGATGCGAGAACATTTGGAGATGGCTATGATTTTCAAATTAAGATGAGAAATAAATATTTCTTAGTTGAAGTAAAAGGTCTTAAAACTAACTATGGAAGTATTAGGTTAACAAATAAAGAATTTATCACTTCTAGGAAATATAAAAATGATTACATACTGGCAGTAGTTAGTAATTTAGAGGATATACCTAAAATAAAAACTATTTTTAACCCTACGGAAAATTTAATTTTCACTAAACAAGTTATTGTTCAAGAACAAATCAGTTTTCATTCAAAATCATTACAATGGTAAATCTACCAATTCTCACCATGGGAATTTTTGAAGAATTAAACAGAAATACCTATAATCAATTAGGTTAATTAAATAGTTTTATATTATCTGCCAATGCTAAATCAGGAGGTGTGAGATTTGTATGGAATCCACCACCATTTCATGGCAAAATTTATAGGATAAAATATCAAAATGAATTGCTTTACTTTGCAGGATCTTCAAATTTTTCTCAAAGAGGATTGTTTGGTAATTTAGAATTTACCTGTAAAATTAGTGATACTACTGCAATTAATCAAACAGAAACTTATCTTAATTGGTTACTAACTGATAATATATCTGTTAATTTTGCTAAATGTGAATCATTTCCGATTATTGAATCAGTTAAAAATAGCCGAAAAAAAATTAGCTTTCAGAAAGCTGAAACAAAACCAGTTATTGATTCTAAAGTTCCTTATTTAGATATATCTTTAGCGAGAGTTGATAAGCAACAAAGGTCAAACTTAAATGCTTTTTTTGGCAAAGGAAGATGGAATAGAAAAACAGGTATTGTAATTCCTAGAGACTGGTTTGAAGTAGAAATTATTGTGGATATAGCTACAACTAAAAATCCTATTTATCCTCAAGGAGATTTTGTTGCCTACACTGATGATGGTTTAGTATTTCCCTGTCGAACTCAAGGTGATTATCATAAAAATTTGAGGTCAAGAGATGACTTAAAAATTTTAGGTCATTGGATTAAAGGTAAACTACAACAAAAAGGAGTTTTAGAATTATTTGAACCAGTCACAAGTCAAACATTAGAAGAATATGGTAAAGACTACATTCGGATATATAAATTATCGGATTCAAATTACTACTTAGAGTTTTAAGTAATAGTAATTTAGGTAGAAACTTAATTAACTTTCCTAAGATGTGGCAGAGTTATGCTAAAATTATACCTAATTTAAGGGGTGTGCCTTTAGATGGTTATATTATTTTTTATCAAGTAACTGAGGTGGAAATAGAAATTGTTAGGATAGTTAATGGATATCTTCAATAATTAATAATTAATAATTAATAATTAATTATTACCTCTCCTTGAAAAGAAGAGGATTGACTAATCATGAAAATTTTTTCTTATTTCTCCTTTAAAGGAGAGGCTTTAAACCTTAATTATTCGGTAATTTAGAGTCTTTATTATTAGATGAGTCATAAAATTAATACTAAATCTGATTATCACTGGAAATACCTCTTGAGGATATTTAACTTCTTAAATTTATCCCATCGGAGGCATACTTAAACCTTTCAAAGTATCCCTTTTTTCCTCTCCAGTTAAACCTTTACTCTGTACTAATACCCCAAAATTTCCTAAACCAATTGGATCTATTAATGAATGTAATACCTCCCTACGTCGGAAAACTTCTTCAATAGAAAACCCTTGATTATTTGATAATTCATTTAATCTATCTCCCAAACCTAACGCCATTAAAAATAAACCCTGTTGAGTAAAACCTAGAGTTTCTAATTCTGACAAATTTCCCTGTTTTTCCAAAGCAGTAAAATCAACATGAGCAGTAATATCTTGTCGCCCAATATTCCAATAAGGATCATTATTTCGGTGATGTTGATAATAACATTGTAGAGTTCCCTCTCTTCTAACGGGATTATAATAACGTGCTGCTTGATAACCATAATCAATTGTCAATACATAACCTTTCAGCAAGCGATAGCTAACAATTTTTATCCAATCTAAAGCTTGTAAATTTACTTCACTTTGATAACCTTCAACATCAGCAAATGAGAGTAAATCTATATCTACTAATTTAAAATATTCAGCAATCTCAGGAGTTGAAATTTTATCGGTTATTTCTACAAATTTTCCCTGAGAGTTAGAGGTGACGTAAATTTCTCGAAATTCCCGATTTTCTATTCTAAATTTATGCACCGGAAAAGCATCTACCAACTCATTAGAAAAGAAACAACCTGTAATAGAATTATGGGAAATTTCATCCCAGTCACTCCAGCGCACTTGATACGACTTTAACCTTTGTTTTTGTTCAGCTTTTAAAACTTCCGATTTTTCTACAATCAGATATTCAATTGTTTGGAAAAAATCCAAATGTGTTTGTTTGAGATAACCTAAAATTTGCTCCGCTAAAATTCCTTTACCAGCACCCATTTCTACCAGAGTAAAATTATTAGGTCTTTGGAAAATATGCCACATTTGTAGAAATTGTTCTGCTAATAATTCTCCAAAGTCACTACCCCAATGAGGGGAGGTTAAAAAATCTCCTTGTTTACCAATATTTACAGGATGAGTTGCATAATAACCATATTGGGGATGGTATAAAACCAAATCCATATATTCGGCAAAGGTAATCCGTTGTTCGGGAGTTTCAGCAATACTTTGACGGATTATTTGACACAAACTTTCGTTATTTTTGTTGATTGTTAATTGGGGTTGATTCATAAATTTAAGGAATAAGTGAGAAGAAAGAAGTAATTAGGGAAAAAAATCCTGCCATCTCTTGTTGCTAGACACGGTCAGAGTCGATCTTTTTCTCCCCATGTCTTTGCCATTGATAATTTTCTCCAGGCAATCTTTTTTTGACTCTCTTTCCAGAATAAGTCGGAAAGACTCAGGTAGAAAATTTCTGCCATCTCTTGTTGCTAGACACGGTCAGAGTCGATCTTTTTCTCCCCATGTCTTTGCCATTGATAATTTTCTCCAGGCAATCTTTTTTTGACTCTCTTTCCAGAATAAGTCGGAAAGACTCAGGTAGAAAATTTCTGCCATCTCTTGTTGCTAGACACGGTCAGAGTCGATCTTTTTCTCCCCATGTCTTTGCCATTGATAATTTTCTCCAGGCAATCTTTTTTTGACTCTCTTTCCAGAATAAGTCTGAAGTAATTAGGGAAACAAATTTAGAGTTATTCCTGAATTTTTTGCTGAGTTAATTTTATTCTTGCCACAGGAATTAACATGGAAACTTGCTGCCGATATTCCTGATATAAATTTCCATAAATAGAAATCATATCTACCTCTTCTAATTTAATACCTACTAACACATAAATTGTTGTACCCATAGCAAAAACTAAATGAGAAATTGTCATCAATGGAGCTGCCCAAAAAACAATAACAAAACCTAGCATAATCGGATGGCGAGTATATTTATAAAATCCTGGAGTTCTAAATCCTAAATCTTTATATTCCTCACCGCGCCAATATAAATAGACTTGTCGCAAGCCAAATAAATCAAAATGATTAATCATAAAAGTGCTGAGGAAAACAATTAACCATCCCAAGGCAAAGATGCCATAAATAATATTATAAATTATGGGGTTTTGTATATTCCAAATAATTCCACCGAGAGAATGCCATTGCCAAAATAATAGTAATAATGCCAGACCTGACATTAAAACATAAGTGCTACGTTCTATGGGTTCTGGAATTATTTTTATCCACCATTTCTTGAAACTTTGACGAGCCATGAGACTATGTTGAATGCCAAAAAAACCGATTAATAAAATATCAATTAATAACCCCTTAATCAGAGAACTATCCAAGTTTGAATCTAGTGTTTTTGGCAAGATTAAGTTGCCAATAAAACCAATACTGTATAGAAAAGCTATCAATGATATTAAATAACAAACTACACCATAGATAAATGTTAGTATTCTACTCATTTTCCTCTTACAAAAACTCCTGAAATTTGATGAAATTATTTGACTGGTAAAACAGCTTTAATAAAAGACTCTTCAAAAATCTAAATTTAGTGACTCAACTCCTACTTGAGCTAACTTTTTCCAATTATTCTAATTAGTCTTAGAGCCAGCTAGATGCGGTGATTAATATTGTACAACTGACCGGGTAAATATTCTTTGCCTATTCCCTATTTTTCCACCGCTCTTCTTTTGATTTTTCTCCAAGGAAACCTCCTGAAATTTGATGAAATTATTTGACTGGTAAAACAGCTTTAGTTACAGACTCTTCAAAAATCTAAATTTAGTGACTCAACTCCTACTTGAGCTAACTTTTTCCAATTATTCCAATTAGTATTAGACCAAGCTAGATGCGGTTCTTCCCTTGATTTTTCTCCAAGGAAACCTCCTGAAATTTGATGAAATTATTTGACTGGTAAAACAGCTTTAGTTACAGACTCTTCAAAAATCTAAATTTAGTGACTCAACTCCTACTTGAGCTAACTTTTTCCAATTATTCCAATTAGTATTAGACCAAGCTAGATGCGGTTCTTCTCTTGATTTTTATCTACCGAAACCTCCTGAAATTTGATGAAATTATTTGACTGGTAAAACAGCTTTAGTTACAGACTCTTCAAAAATCTAAATTTAGTGACTCAACTCCTATTTAAGCTAACTTTTTCCAATTATTCCAATTAGTATTAGACCAAGCTAGATGCGGTTCTTCTCTTGATTTTTATCTACCGAAACCTCCAGAAATATGATGGAATTATTTGACAAGTAAAACAGCTTTAGTTACAGACTCTTCAAAAATCTAAATTTAGTGACTCAACTCCTATTTAAGCTAACTTTTTCCAGTTCTTCTAATTAGTATTATAGCAAGCTAGATGCGGTGATTAATATTGTACAACTGACCAGGCAAATATTCTTTACTTGTTCCCGATCTTTCGACCTATCTTCCCTACTCTGTACGGAAGTTGCATGCAACGTCCCTACCTACTCTCCTTTGACTTTCTACTCTATCATTTCACGGAAAACTTCCAAGTATTTTTCATAAACCTGAATCTTAGAGCAAACAATAATCACCTTTTCAATAGATTGACTTTATAATAAAAATTTCATCACTTCAGTTATAGCTATTCTTGCTGCTACTTCCACCGGAAAAAATAAAGCACCAGTAGCAATAGTAGGAAAAGCAATTGTTTTAATAAAATATTGTTCTGCTAAAGCTAAACTATTTTGATAACATCTCATCAGTCTATAGTCTATTCTTCTCTCCCAAATTTCCACCTTCCCATCTAACTGCGACTGTATGAATAACCCACTTAACAGATAAATTATAACCACTAGTAATTTTAGCTTCTCCATATTCACAAGTCATCAATTTTAGACAAGCTTCTTTAAGTTCTAGTCCGGCAATTTTATCAATAGAATTAGATACCATTGAACCAGCAGAAACGGCGCGGTCTGTAGAATTAACAATAGCATCAACTTCCTGTTGAGCAATATTACCTTGGATAATTTTAATTCTATTTTTTATTGAATTTTTCTTGCTCTGCTCAAGATGGAATTTTCCTGGATGAAGTAGGCAATTATTTACACAATTAAAAAAAGTTTCTCGCCATACTCTCACCCCAAATTTTTCCACTTTAAATTTCACACACCATGAAACAGGTAAATGACCGATAGCTGCATTTAAACTAAAATCCAGATCGTTGATGAAGTAGACAATTATTAACACGATTAAAAAAAGTTTCTCGCCAGACTCCCACCCCAAAATTTTCTACTTTAAATTTCACGCACCATGAAATAGGTAAATGACCGATAGGTGCATTTAAACTAAAATCCAGATCATTATAATATTTTGCTTGACCTTCCACTTGCCATCCCACAGCATCGCTAAAATTTTGCCAAATCATTTTGTAATATTTACGATTTTTGCCGAATTTTTCCTCAATACTTTTTACTACATCAAAATATATAGATTTTTGCACGCTAAAACCAAAACGCTCTTGAGAATAATCTACCCAGAGTTGATTAATTTTCTCTAACTCCGAACAGGGAAAACTTTCTATATCTAAAACACTTAACTTTTCATCTTTATTTTTACCTGCTA
>NZ_JAAHGT010000025.1 GCF_010672385.1 Okeania sp. SIO2F4 | reverse complement strand
TGTTATCTTATAAAGCCAAGATGGTAGGCATAAATGTAATTCTTACAGAAGAATCTTATGCCTGTGCATCAAGTTTTATAGATAATGATTTGATTCCTGTTTACAAGAAAGGTGAGAAAAATCAAGTCACTTTCTCACCGAAAAGAATAAAGCGATGCAGCGCCTTCACGCGGGGGTTTCCTCCACTCGCTGTTGCATCAAGACAAAGAGGAATGCAATCGCAGTGCCAGCAAAAGATTAATCAATGAGTAAAGTCAACGGTTCTCTAAACATAATGAAAAAAGCAGCTCCCTTTTGTCTTTGACTATGGGATAGAGGAGCCAGTGCGTTGGGCGGGTCCCCCGACAGTCACGCAACTGGCGTGGTGTTGTAGTGCCTCCTGCGGAGGAGCTTCGCTAACACGAGCGTCAGGGTAACGCCTGCAATGCAGGAGGATTAGTCATATTTGACTATATTTTTATCAACTATTTATCCCATCCCTTTTCATATTATCACGCGAAGTTATTTGTCTTAATTTATAAGACAAAAGTCTTCCAAGAAAGAGGAAGCTTTAGACCCAAATTATCGGAAAAAAACAACACAACAATCTGGTAATATAGCCATAGCGATAAAGCGCATAATGAAAATCCTAGAGGTATAGTGCCTCCTTCGGACACACTTTTCTTATGGAAAGCTGCGAAACGCGTTTCATATCGCGTAGTGAAACTTAAAACTCGAAAAACCTTTGCTGGAGGTCAACCACAAACCAAGGCAAGTGATGGTGGTCAAAGAAATTGCTGCGCATTTAAGTTGTCTGACTGGGGGCGCTTGGTGGATATTCAATCAATTGCCTGTAATATCGGTCTTGGGGAAAATTAGGCTTTTTAGAGCCTTTTCTAGTTAAGGCCGGATTAAGATAGGAAACTTGAGAAGTGACTCTGAAAAATCCTGCACCAGAAGCTTTGCGTTTGACTAAGCCAAAGTTTTACTAAAGGCTGTTGCAGTCAGCAAAGGTGTTGGAAGAATTTCAAAAGCTGTGTGTATAAATATTGGGAGAAACACAATAATGAAGCAAATAGCCTTAGTGCTAGCAATATTTGGGTTATGTTTGGGTTTTATGGGACTACCATACCACCAAGCTCAAGCAAGTAACTTAAATCTAACTACATGGACTTCTACATCAATTCTAGCAGTAGAATCTGGAAAGGTTAATAAGGCAGACAAAAAATTGGGAGAGATTGGTGGTGAAAAGCTCGATCTTAACAACAGTCCTTTGCGAAGCTTTCGGAAATACCGGGGAATGTTCCCGACTATAGCTTCGATGATAGTAGACAATGCTCCTTACAAAAAGGTAGAGGATGTACTAAAAATGCCTGGTCTAACTGAAAATCAGAAAAAGCTTTTAGAAGCAAATCTTGATAATTTTAAAGTTACTTCACCTAGTGATGACTTTAATGAAGGTGACTATAGATTAAATACTGGTTCATACGACTAAAGGCTAAATATTAAAAATATTAGTCAGTTTTTAATCTTGCTGTGTAATAATTGATTAAAGATTGGGGGTGAACAGGAATAGAATTTATTAAATTCCTAAATCATCAGATTGGGAACTTTTTCCTACACCCCTAAAATTAGTATGTATTTAATACAATGTATAAGTACCTAGGCGAAATTAATTACACATCCCTATCCCACCAATCTACTCTTGCCTGTTGCATCTATATACCCCCCATTCCCTTGCGTCTGTCGCCGACGTGGAGTTGAACCGGTATTGCCTCTTGCCTTTTTCAACTAGGAAATTTTTTTGCACGACACTATTAAATATAAATTTTTCATAGGGTTCAAGAACTATAGTCAAGCTGAAAATTAAAACTATTTCAAACTAGATTTATATTTATTAAGTTTTTCACTGAGAACTAACTGTTGATAATTTCAGAGTTTATGTAGTATTTTGAGCGATAAAATTTGATGGTACTTGGCAGAAAAAAAATAACTAATATTTAATTCTAGAATTTATCAGTCTACTGAGATATATTTGTTTGTTTGGGTCTGAGCAATGCAGATAACTTAAAAGCTTTTGTCAGTAGGTAGGTTTGATAGGGCTATTTAATAATCAATTTTTTTTGCCATTATTTTTTCAATTATTCCTACTTATAATTATAATCTAAGTTATTAATCTAAATTTTATAAGTCGGAATTTTAATTAGAAATTGAGATGAGATTTAGACTATTCAAGAATAGCCAAACTAATATTTTAAATGGAGACTGATAGATATAAGATTTAGCGTCCCCCTCCACCTTCTTCTGTCTTTGGTTTCCCGTTATTCTCAGGTGCAAATTCTTCTTCTTTATAAACAACGGTAGAAAAAATAGACTTCTCTGAGAATGACTGGAACAAAGAACTCCGAACATCTGTATCAACTTGATGAGGGTAATGGCTTGTATTTGGTACTGCCATTACTTGTTTGGGTCTGATATTTAAGCTGAAATTGAAAGTTAAGAAAGTTATACTTTGTATAAGTAGTAGAGTTTTCATAAAAGTTATCCCCTGATAGCAAAATAGATATAGAAAGACTATCTAGATTGAGTTACTTGCCTGGCAATTAAACCGTTTACTGATTAAATGAATTGGCACATACTTATAGACATTTGTCTATTTGTCCCTGTAAACATCAAGCCAACGATAAAAACTTTGGATTATAATAATATTATATCAGTATATACACTGATGTATCCAATTTAAATAAACTGGATATTAATAAATTTTCATAGATATGTCCAAAATTTTAGCTAGATCAAACCTGGTATTTGATGGCCATGGGTTTTAGTTACTAAATCTGGAAATATGGTCAAGCCCAAGTCCAAGCCAAAACAAAACTATTCACTGAGCTGTATAAAAATTCTTTAATCAAGCTCCACAACAGGAAACTTTGACAAATTGCTGCAGTAAGAAATTGTTTGTAAACGAAATATATTTGTCAAGGGGATACGCGATGTGCAACTTTCTACGGAATAATCAGCGTTTCTGGTTCAAGAGCGGAAAGTCTGGTTCTCACAACTCCCTAAATTTAGTTGGTTGGAAAAAATTGCACAGGGCGTAGGGGATATAAAAAAGGGCATGGGGAATAGGTAGCAACTTAACAGGGGTGTGACAAAAAACCTAACTATTTGACGTTCTAACTGTGGGGTTTTGGTCGTCAAACTTATACCCTTTGATCTAAACACTAAGATTTTAATCCATTGCCCTATTCGAGCTTTTATATTTAGTTGATGAAAAGTCTCTAAAATATTCAATTAATCTCATAAATGATTATAGGCTTTCTCATATTAATGAGGCACAGTATTTTTTCTCTTCCCTATTCCCTATTGCCTGAAATCAAAAACTTGTGTATCTCACCAAGGGTGAGAATTGCTATATCCAGAAATTAATAATTTATTGCTGGGTTTAACTTGTTTTAAATGAGTATCAATATCTAATCAAGTTTTTATTTAATCAACGTTGTTTTTTATGTTTTTTCTTGTCTTCGTACATAGCACTATCAGCATGATTAATTAGTTGGTCAATCTCTTCAGCATCGAGAGGATATAAACTAATTCCAATACTCGTTCCCACAGATAAAGTATTGTTTTCTAGTTTGAAAGGTTGATTAATTGTATGGCAAATTTTTTCAGCTACCCTGGATGCCCCAAGTTTTCCTGGAATACCTGGTAAAATTACAGTAAATTCATCACCTCCAAGTCGAGACACCGTATCACTTCCTCTTAAGCACCCTTGGAGTCTTTTTGCTACTTCTTTTAATAGTAAGTCTCCTATAGCATGACCCAAAGTATCATTAACAGCTTTAAATCCATTAAGGTCTAGAAAGAGTAAACCGACCATTTTATCGTTCAAATTTGCCCACTCAATAGCTTGACTCAAACACTCATAAAATTGTTTACGGTTAGGCAATCCCGTGAGAGGATCGTGATTAGCCTGATGGTGTAAACTATCTCCTAATTGCTTCAGTTGGGCATTGTCTAGCTCTAATCTTGCTGCTGCTTCTTTCAGGTTTTCCTCCATTTTTTTGCGTTCGGTAATATCTCTAATTACTCCTACTAGAAATAAATTTCCTGCTGCATCTTGATGAAGAGTTCTTTTAGTAGCAATTATATGGCTAATTCCCTGAGCATCTGTAAAATATTCTTCATTTTCCTGTTCTTGATGAGTTTGAAATACTAACTCATCTTGTTGCCAAAATACATTAGCTTCATTGGGAGGAAATAATTCATAGTCTGTTTTGATTAGTAAGTTATCTATAGGATAGCCGATAAATTTACCATAAGCTTCATTCAAGACAATACGACGATGATATTTATCTTTAACAAAAATAGGATCGGGAATTGCATTAATAACTGACTGTAAAAATTCTGTAGATTTCTGCAACTCTTCTCTTAAGTGAGCAAGATGAAACATAATCATAGAAGCAGATCCAGTAAGAGCCAAAATGGGTGGAATTACAGGCAACCACCAACCACCATAAATAAAGCTAACATAAAAAATTCCTGTAATACTAATACCGATAAATAGTGTTATTAAAATAGATTTTCTGGGTAATAGTAATTCCCAGCTTAGGTTAGCACCTATCCAAGAAAAAACAATAATCAATAGCCATTCTACAGGTTCAGGCAAAACTTTAATGTTTGCTCTACCATCAAGTGCAGAACTCAAAATCTGACTCAAAAAATTAGCTTGTAGTTCTACACCAGATATTTTTTGTGGGGCGCTAAATAAACGAGTGCTATAAGAATAGATGTGCAAATCTTTGACACTGATAGCAGTATAACCAATAAGAATAATCCGATCTTTGAATAACTTTGGAGAGATGTTCCCAGATAGTAAATCATTCATTGTAAACCTATGAAAGCGACCTTTTTTTCTGGGATTTGCTAAAAATTGATAGCCACCTGCATCAGCTCTAATATAAGCTCCGTCATTTATTTTAAAACGATAAAATACTGCTTGACCTAGCTGCAAATAACTAGGTTTATTAGCTGGTTTTGGCTTAATTCCTTCTACTTTGAGGTAATTTAAAGCAAGTTTTAGAGGAAAACTGGTGCGAAAATTGCCATTTTCTAGGTGCATATACAATAAACCACGACGAATTTTCCCATCAGCATCTATTACGAAGTTATTAAAACCTATTTGCTGTTTTTGCTCCAAAATACTAGGAGCTTTAATCCCTAAATTATTGTCTGTTCCTATTTTTTCAATACCAATTATATTAGGAATATTTTCTAGGGCTGTTACTAATTTTTGATGGCCTGGTTCTTGAGGTAAATCACGATATATATCTAAACCAATAGCGCGAGGTTGAAGAGAATGTAACTTTTGCAGTAATTCAGCTAGTAATTGATCGTTAATGGGGTAACCATACTTTTGTATATCTGCTTCCGTAATTCCTACAATTACAATACGAGGGTCTAATGGTTCTGTAGGTCTTAGACGAAAAAAATTATCATAAAGTGCCCATTCCCAAGTTTGCAAAAGACCTAATGAGCGAAAAAGTATGACGATGCCAGCAGAGGTTGATGCTGTTATTAATACTCGGCTGTTTTCTAATAGCCAATGCTTAATAGTTTTCAGGATGGAATTTTGATGTCTACCGAAAAGTTTAAACATTTGTCAGTAATATAAATAAATAGCTATTTTTAGGGAAAAACTAGCTCTCTATTAGCAGAACCAGAGATTCTATATACACCCCATCATTAGTTAAATTGTGATGTTTGATTTACCATTATAGCTTATAGATATTTACAACAATATTCTCTCCTGAATTGGAATAACACAATAGATACAGTAGATTGCAAGTTTGTGAGGTACAGAGTACGAAAACCAAGTAAAAAAATTTTGTAGATGTACTAAATTAATTGTACTTTGATTTAGCTGAAATCTTTTGTATTCCTCTTTTGTCAATGTCGGATAACTATAATAATAGAAATAAATACTTTAAATCTCTGCAAAGTAGGTTCTGAAAATGGATGTAGAGTTATAAATTATGTCAGCTTATTTATCTCAATTAGGATACATAAATTTAGAGATAATATGCTTTAAGTTTAGACTATAACTTTAGCTTTCTGTTGATTGTATAATTCTGGCTAGATGAATAAAAGTGTAATCAATACCAGTTCAGCCTTTCAGGGGTTTTTCCAAATTTAAAAAGTGCAAGGTTTTTGGCTCAAGTAGTCTCAAAATGCTAATATTTTTCCCTGAACATCAAAAAATTTGGCCGTAGCAGATAGTCTAAACTTTTGCCTGTTCCCTGTTCCATGTTGCCTATCATCACCATCAGAATTTTTCAGCAAATCCTAATTACTTAAGATATTTAGTTTTAGGACTCCAGGGAATAGGGAATAGAAATTAGTATTAAACTTTACCTCACTATCCAGGCGCGGTTTTCCAAAATGTTGACTTGCATTGCTTCTGCCTCACAGGAGTGCGCATTCCCTCTCTTGGTCAGCGTTCCGCAAGCGAGCTGTCGGCGGCGCGGGGTCTGACCGCTTGCGTCTTGCCTCTTGTAGAGGAGCTGCCTCTTGCAGAGGATCTCCGAAGTGCGCTAACGCCGACGCGGGGTCGCACCGCTTCTGCCCTCTTCCTTCTGCCTTTAAGCCAAAATCTCTGTATTATATGTTAATCAAAAGTGCTATAATCTCACCGTTAAATCACAGATTATAACGGGAGTTCTCTAGCAACATTTCCTGATAAATCAAATGGTGGCGATCGCCACCATGATTTGACTTGACCACCGATTAATTCCAGGAATAGAGTTTCGGTGAATAACAATTTATATTTAGATTGTGTTGATAGGGGAAGGTGAATTTCTAGTTTCTGCTTCCCGATTCTGATAATCTTTTCCCTTATTTGATATAGTCCGCCGAGTTGCTTCCACAAACTGACTCACACGAATAGGATCTATTGGTTGGTCTATTTTGCCATGTCGCTTGAGGGAGCTAGACACAATGACCCCATCTGCAGCTTGCATCAAGGTAGAAATGTTTTCCCAGTTGGCACCACTACCTATAAATACTGGCGTACCTACTGCTGCCGCACTAGCTAATTCTAAATCTTCCAAACTAGGGGGACTCCCCGTGGCCCAGCCGGAGAGAATCACCCCATCAGCAAGACCACGTTCAATTGTTTCTTGGACGGCTGTCGTTAGATTTGGCGAACCCAAGGGTCGAGCGTGTTTGACTAAAACATCTGCCAAGATTTTGATATCACTACCCAGTTCTCGACGATAACGTAAAAGTTGATGTGCTATACCTTCAATTAATCCTTGGTCTGTGGCCATAACTCCAGTCAGGACATTCACACGGATAAATTGTGCTTCCACACAAGAAGCGATCGCCATAGCGCTTTGGCCATCATTACGCAAAACGTTAATCCCTATTGGTAGGGAAACCAAGTTCATAATCTTTTGTACCAATAGTGTCATGGCACTAACTACAGCCGGATCGACTTGGTCTTTAACAAAAGGAGCATCGAAAAAGTTTTCTACTATAATGCCATCTACACCTCCTGATGCAAGGGCTGTGGCTTCTCTTTCTGCTCTACTGATAATAGCTTGGAGGTCACCTCCCCAAAGGGGTGAGGTGGGCAGAGGTTGTAAATGTACTACCCCAATGATTGGATTTCTAGTTTTAAATATTTGCTTTAAGTCCACGGGTTTACCTGAAACCACGGTTATTTGACATCCTCTCCGGCGGTTAGACAGAGATTTCTACTGAGCCGTAGCTCTTCGGTGGGTTGACGTTTCACAGGGTGCTGCAAGCTTGGCGCTAGTCTGACGCTTCCCTCCGCGTCTGTTTAATGTCTCGGATTGCCCACCCGCGACAATAATACTATAGCTTATGTCCTCCTAACTTAATCAATCAAAAAGTCGCCCTAGAAGGGCGAGGCTTCAAACCCATTTTTTCAGTGATGTTCACTCAGCATTAACCGCAAGGGGTATAATGGAAATTTATCAACTTAGGTTTTAGCTTTCTGCTTCAAGGGCTGACTAATGTCTAAGGCTCCACAGACAGCAATGATGAGAACCACCGCTGTTTAGTATCATAAATTATAGGGACTTACAAGGAAGCCCCATATGAGTTCTACCTTCTTCACGGGTTAATGCTTGAATTGCTCAATTTAACGCCATACTAGTTAGTTGTTGTCTATTTGCTATTACAGGTGCTTTTTACCACTACTCCTGATACAAATTATTTTAACATATTGTCGGGATCTTGAAGTACCATTGCTGGCAATTCCCTTCCCTTTATAATGTTTGATTTTAAGGGAGTTCCTTTGCTGGATCAAGAAGGATAATTAAACCAACTTACTTATTCCATAGCTAAAAATATACTAAAAATTTGATTTCTGTATTGCAATTTTAAGTAAAATCAAATTTTACTTAAAATTCTCTTAAAAAGTATCAAAAAATTGCAAAAAGACTATACTCAACAGTTATTGTCTAGAAGCAATTGAGTTATAATTTATTTGTGGTTGGATATTATATATAGTAATTATGATACTTGTGAGGTCTAAGGTTTTAGGTTTTAGATAATATTTTAAGTTGGAACAAGGAAAAGAACAAAAGAAAGACAACTGTACTTCACAAAGAGTGAGAAATACTATATAGTTATCCTATTTTTTGTTGTAATTTTTGTAGAAGTTGGGAGTCGGTATAATTGAGTTATAATTTATTTGTGGTTGGATATTATATATAGCAATTATGATACTTGTTAGGTCTAAAGTTTTAGGTTTTAGGGAACACCTTAAGTGGGAACAGGAACAAGAACAAAAGAAAGAAAACTGTACTTCACAAAGAGTGAGAAATACTATATATTTATCCTATTTTTTGTTGTAATTTTTGTAAAATTTGGGAGTTGGTATAATTGAGTTATAATTTATTTGTGGTTGGATATTATATATAGCAATTATGATACTTGTGAGGTCTAAAGTTTTAGGTTTTAGGGAACACCTTAAGTGGGAACAGGAAAAAGAACAAAAGAAAGACAACTGTACTTCACAAAGGGTGAGAAATACTATATATTTATCCTATTTTTCGTTGTAATTTTTGTAAAATTTGGGAGTTGGTATAATTGAGTTATAATTTATTTGTGGTTGGATATTATATATAGCAATTATGATACTTGTGAGGTCTAAAGTTTTAGGTTTTAGGGAACACCTTAAGTGGGAACAGGAAAAAGAACAAAAGAAAGACAACTGTACTTCACAAAGGGTGAGAAATACTATATATTTATCCTATTTTTCGTTGTAATTTTTGTAAAATTTGGGAGTCGGTATAGAAGTTACATAGAATGGTAATAAGTTCTTAGCAGCTATAATTGAAATAGTTTTGATTGAAATTGAGTTATTATTTAATTTAGGAAAATCTATTCAGGATTAGTATAAAATAATCAAGGTTTGGCAAAAAATATTGATAACTCTAAAATTTCAAACTAAATCATTGAAAGTAAAATTAATAATTGGCATAATTTATTAGGAATTTTAGATTAGTGAAAGCTCTATTCATAGTTTCAGCAATTATAATTGGTTTATTGGGGATATTAGAAATAGGACTCCGCCTGGTGGTTGGTTTTGGTAATCCTCTCACTTATAATGCAGATAGTAAAATTGGTTATCTTTTGACACCAAATCAACAGGTGAGTCGCTTTGGAAACCGGATAAAAATTAATCAGTATTCTATGCGTTCTGAGCCGATAGAAGAGTCAAGAGAAAATACTACATTGAGAATATTTTTAGTAGGAGACTCTGTGGCTAATGGTAATTGGTGGACAGATCAAGATGAGACAATTTCTGCAATTATAGAGAAGCAATTAAATGAAAAATTAGGTAAAGATAAAACTGTTGAAATTCTTAATGCTTCAGCTAATTCTTGGGGACCTAGAAATGAACTTGCTTATTTAGAAAAGTTCGGTTTATTTGATTCTCAAACTATAGTATTACTGATTAATACTGATGATTTATTTGCTAAAGCACCTAGTTCATTAGTGGTAGGAGTCGATCGGAATTATCCAGACAAAAAACCTCCTTTTGCAATAGCTGAAGCAATAAGTCGTTATTTATTACCAGCACCAAAAGTTCCAGAAATTGAAGAAGGAGGAGATAGGGTTGGTTTTAATTTAGAAGCGATTAAAAAAATCCAGGAAATTGTGAATCAAAACAATGCTAAATTTATTTTAGCAATGACTCCTTTACTTCGGGAAGTAGGCGAACCAGGACCTCGTGATTATGAAATTAAAACTCGTGAACGTTTAGATAATTTTACCTTAACTGAAAATATTATATATCTAGATTTATTACCTATTTTTAAATCTGTGTCAGAACCTGCTAATTTGTATAGAGACCATATCCATCTAAGTCCTGAAGGTAATCAGGTTGTTAGTGAAACGATTAGTAAATCAATTATTAATCATAATCAGTTTTGAAGCAGGTATAAGAAGTCATAAGTTAGGAGTCAGAAGAAAGATTTATAGCAGTTTGCGAGGATGGTGAGGTACAGTTTAATAGTAATTTTTATTCCCTATTCTACCATGGCTGAAAAAAGAATGTTACGAATAATTTAGTCAATTAAAATGATCGAAGTCAGATGTATATTTACTCTAAGGGACTTCCAAATAAAAAATTATCCCATTAGCTATGGTCGGAGGTCGGAGGTCGGAGATCGGAGGTCGGAGGGAAGAAATTGAAAAAGTAAGGGAGTAGGGAGTAACCAGTTAACGCGATTAGTAGAAAAATTGGGATAATTTATTTTCTGCTATTCCCTAAGAGAATTGTTTCAGGGTAAAAAATAATAATAAGACACTCAATCTAGATAACTACTGACTACTGACTATTGACTACGAAAAACAGTCCAAATATTTGTAGTAAACATTTATCGCGCTTGGTATTCTCTATTCCCTAAAGTTCTAAGCTTTGTACTTCATAAATTCCAAAACTGCTGTAATTAGTGGCAAATTCAAATCTACCCTTAAATTAACCACAAAATCTTAATGGTTGCTAGGCGTCTTAAACAATTTTATTGAACCGCTCCTACTAAATAATTCCTAATCAGAATTATTGATTTTGATTCCTGAATCCTTTATTATTCAAAACTTGCTCAGAAAGATTAGTTATTTTTGATAAAAATTTCGGAGTAATTATGTCTAACGAACCAGAAAAAAAAGAGGTAATAACATCTACTTCCACTGATGAGTCTGTATCAGTACAACAGAATTCCAGGGAGTTAGAATTATCAGAAAGAGTGGCGGAACTAGAAAAAAAATTAGATCGAGCAGTAATGTTAATTTCTGATATTTACCTTTATGGAAAATTGAGAGATTTACTAGCAGCAGGTAAATGGAAAGAAGCAGACCAAGAAACTGCAAGAGTTATGTTAGAAATATCTGGTAAAACGGATAAGGAAAACCTGATTCCTGATGATGTCATAAAATTTCCATGTAGTGTAATTAGTTTAATCGATCAACTTTGGATTAAATATAGTAATGGACGTTTTGGTTTCAGCATACAAAAAAAAGTTTACGAAAGTATGGGTGGAACTTTTGATATTTCTCAAATTGATATGAAAGTTTTGGACAAAACTACTGAAGAACTTGGATTGCGGTTAAATGGTAAACAGATACCTTATCAAAAGCTTAATTTTAGTCTAGAAGCACCAAGGGGTGCTTTTCCTGTCGCTTGGTGGAGTTCTCCTTATGGAGCTAAGTCAGCAGTCTACTTTTTAGCTCGGTTGAATACCTGTAACATTGATTGAATTTTTATGAATTTTTTTACTGTTAACAAGTAAAAATATTCAAAACTATGCTAGAAGAAAGATAGAAGTAGGCAGGGAAAATTATTGCCATTGCTGATTTGAACTATGAAGTGAGTAGTTCAGGTAAATTAAGAGTCATTAATCTGATAGTAAAATTATATTTGGTTTATAATAAATTTCCAGAAAAATACTCCTGACTTATGACTCCTTACCCCTAAGTAATTAGAATCTATATCATGGCGTCATTCAGCAAAGCCAAATTATCTGTATACAGTGGTTGTCTTATGAATGAAGTAGAGGATTTTTTTCTATATCTCTATCCCCTATTCCTGATTATCTAAAATCAAAAACTTGTGTACTTCAGGAGGGAGAAAAAGCCTAGGAAAACTATTGAGCTAGAGAGTGTTTGTTCACAAAACAAAAGTAAGCATTCAGCCGTCAGCTAGCCTCCTGGGTCGGAACTACGCTCTTCAGCTATGAGTTATTGACTTATTATCACACTCTATGGAGGAATTAGTCGCCTTAGGAAAATTCAATGTTATGAATAAAAAGGTCACATGACCGCTAACCGAAGTAAAGTCCTGTCTTTTTAAAAGCTGAATGCTGAATGAGAGCTAACTGAATGCTTACAAACAAAATATTAATACTTAAACCGATGGGATAAATTTATTTACATTTCATTTATGGCTAATAGTAAAGGTAGGGGTTTGGCAACTAAACTCCTAGAGAAAACAAGCTATATTTTGATCGAGATTTCCCAACTATTTTTTAGTGGCTAATAGTTATATATTCTTGTCTACTCCCTACTTCCTAATCCGTAATCCTTACTCCCTACTGCCTATTTCTTTTTTTAGATGTACTGATACATTAAGTCTCTTAATATTTTGATTTTCTAGTAGGTTGTTGGGTATTACTTCCGAGTCAAAATTCACTGATTATTTTTCATAGATACTCATTATATATTACAGCATTTCTCAGGCTAATCTAATGAGTTATACATATACTTATTTATTTTCTATTCTCTATTTCCTGTTCGCTAAAACCTAGAATTTTGTACCTTAACAGTATGGGAATTGCTATATCGGATTTACATTTTAGATGTGAATAAAGAATTATATATTTGAGAGAATAGAAAATAAGAGAGTTTTTGGCAGAAGCAAAAATGACAATCAATAATTATTTTATAGCAGTCTAAGCAAAGGGCGCGGACATTTCTAAATTATCACGCCTCAGTCATAGACTATTTTTGACTTTTGCCTTGTACGTAGCACTATACAACTCATCTGGAAATACGATATTAAGTAGGTAGGTCAAATTAAATAGAAAATGATTATTGAGAGGAAAAACTGGAACATAAGTAGATAGAGCAAATTATACTAATTACCATAAATTTTCCTAGATTTGGATTTTATATTTATCAATATTATTTGTTGGAGTAAATACTCAATATTTGGTAACTTCGGTTATGAAGGAACGTTATTTTAGGGAGGTTCTAAGTATAGGAAGACTTTTGAGAATTGATATTATTTTTGATCTACTTATAAAGTATACAAGTATATTTTTCCCCTATTCCCTATTCCCTATTCCCTATTCCCTACTCCCTGCTCCCTACTCTCTGAAAAATGTTAAATTAATTTTGCATAGGTACTTAATATAATTTTGGAGGTTACTTGATAATGGAGGAAAAAAAACTTAATCTGAAACAAGTTATATTTTCTGGAGTAATGATGGCTTTGATGGGTTCAGTAATTGGATTAGCTGCGGCTGAGATGAGTAAAAATCGTTATCAATGTTGTAATTTGACTAAAATAGATAAAGGGTATAGTAGTGCAAAAGCACCTCGTACTTATGCAACAGTAGGTGCAATTTTGGGATTTGCTATTGGGTCAATTCAAGAAACTGTGAGGTCTCTGACGCCAGAAGATGAATAAAAGTCATTTCAGTTACTAGTTATCAGTTATTAATTGTCAAAAATTTTGATTACTTTTTGGAGCATATAGAAATCCTAAATTGGTTTTGAAAATTTTTATAACAGTTAATAATAAAGAAAAATCTTTAAAATTATGAATTCTGAATTCTGCATGTCGCCAATCTGTCGGCTACCCTACCTAACTACTACCAAAATATCACAATTGAAACAGGATTGCTACAGCAATTTCCATATTGCTGAGATACAAAATTTTAGGTTTTAGCCAAGAATAAACGGGGAATTAAAGATACAAGTGAAGTGTACCTCACTAGCTTGAGAAATGCTATATATATATCTATAAAGCTGCCAAATATTAATTATAAACTATCAACTGTGGCAATTATTTCACAGAATAGAGGATTTTTGTTGCCAGGGATCTAAGATATCTTTGAATAAAGTTTCCTCAATCCAAGTTTTAGTTACTACTGTTAAAGGCAAAGCTAAAATCAAACCTAAAATGCCAAAAAAAGTAGTGAAGAAAATTTGAGATGCTAGAGTAACAGCAGGTAAAAGTGAGACTTGTTTTGCCATAACAGTTGGACTTAACCAGTAACTTTCAAGATTCTGAATAATAATATATAAAATTCCTACCGCAGCTATTTTCCAAGGAGCATCTAAAAGAGCAATCATTATGGGAAAAACTACACTCATAGTCGGACCAATATTAGGAATAAAATTGAGTAAACCTGCCAGCAAAGCATGAGTCAGAACTAAATCAATTTGTAATAGTAATAAACCAATACCACTACAGGTCGCCACAAAAAGAGAGTTAATTACTATTCCACCAAACCAATTGCCTAAAGCTACTTCACACTTTGATAGAATTTCATCTGCACGTCGCCGATAAAAAGAAGGAAATAAAAGTAATCCTACTTTTCGATAAGCTTGAGCATTAACTAAAAACATTATTGTTAATACAAATACGAAAAGTACCTGCAAGAATACTATAAAAGTATTAGAAAAAATCTTAAAAAAGTTGCTAAATAACTGAGTACCGAATGTTTGTGTTTGTACTAACATATCAGTGGCAGTAGGTGGTGCTGGAAATAAATCGGGTCTTTGTCGATATAACTGCACAAGTTGAGAGCGAACTTCTGTAAATACATCAGGTATCAAGGCAACTAATTTTTGAAACTGGGTAATAAAAGGTGGTACAACTAGCAACAAAAATAGGAGCATAATTAATGTGGCTAAACTTAAAGTAGCAATTACAGCTAAGTTTCTTTTAATTCCCCATCTAGAAAATTTCTGTACTAATCTATT
This sequence comes from Okeania sp. SIO2F4, assembly GCF_010672385.1. Classification (GTDB taxonomy): domain Bacteria; phylum Cyanobacteriota; class Cyanobacteriia; order Cyanobacteriales; family Microcoleaceae; genus Trichodesmium. Next base: position 20,999 of record NZ_JAAHGT010000025.1, on the reverse strand, counting down.
TAAGGCAGTTGCTAAAACTATTGCAGCAAATATTAATAGTACAAGTCGTTGAATTTCCCAAAGGATATATAGGGAAATTAGGAAACTAAAAAAGCCTAACCATTTACCAAAATTCATATTTTTTGTTGTTTTGGAGTTGTCGGAGTTACTATAGCAATCCTAAATAGATTGCGGGTAATCAAAAAGTAGATAAAAAAACTGAAATTCCCGCCTGTTCCCAGTTAAGTGTTCCCTGTTCCCTCTTCCCTCTTCCCTAAAAGCAGTAAGATTTTTATACACAAATAAAATAGGATTGCTATACTGCTGTGAAAATTTCAAATTGAGGAATAAACCATTAAATTTTCTCGTTTGTCTATTTTTCCTCTTTGTCTTTCAAGTAAGTATTTCATTAATTGATAATTGATAATGGATAATTGATAATTACCTCTGGTTAAAACCGTACGGGAATTGAATATAAGGAAATATTATTTCTTCTCTCTTGGGAGATTGGAGGCAAGCGTTTGTGCTTCGCAAAGCTTCGAAGTTCGCGTAGCGTCCCGGAGGGAACGGAGACCTCGCCATCCCATCCTGACGGAATGCTCCGCTTGCCGACCGCTGTCTTGGTCGATTGGAGGCAAGCGAGGAGACCTCGGCATCCCATCCTGACGGAATGCTCCGCTTGCCGACCGCTTTTTTCTCCACGGCGAATGAGAGGCTTTATACCTTTATTTTTCGGTAAATTCATCAAGATAAAGTTTTTCAAGCACTACCTCGATTCTGGCAGTTCAAGAAAATATCTTAATCTAGCTATTATTATAAAGCTGAAAAGATAAAACTTGAGAAAATTATACTAACAGAAGATTTATAATTAACAGCTCTGTTTAAGAATAGGATGCTTAGATTCAGAATAGTCGATGAATATTTTGAAACGTCTCTCTAACTCTAGATAGTAAATATTTTGATAATTTTCTTAATCTCTCGCCTGACTGCTTACATTAGAGGTGAGCTATCAGCTATTAGCTATTAATTTATTGCCTGATAAGTAGGAATTAGTATTAATATATTTGAGGAAAATTAAAAATATTAGAAAAAACTGACTTTGAAGAGCGAAAGTGTATATTCATTATTTATGAAATAGCTAAAAGCTGACCGCTATTAGCAATGAGTAATAAAAATGAAAGATTAATAGGTGTTAGCCATATAATTCTTGAAAATTTTTCTTTTTCCTTAAAAAAGGTAGAATTTTTTCGGTAAATAGATTAGGTTAAACTAATCTGCTTTTACTAATATTTTTAATTATCCCTCAGTCTCTCAATATTGATTCATATTTATTTGGCAATCAGCTAATGTCTAATAACTGAAAGCTGTTTGCCCAGAATTCCGCAGGAAATGCTTACTTTTTTATTTAACTATAAGGAAGGGGGAAAAGGAAAAAATTTTGACTAACTTTTTAGAGTAAAAGTGCCTCTTCCTTAAGGAGTTTTATGGGGAGCAAGATTTGAAATTCCCACAAATTAAACTGACTTTCATTGTAAGAATTCAGCTATTAGCTTTCAGCTTTCAGCAATAAAACCTCAACCTTAAAGAGAAGGTTTAAATGAATATCGACTTGAAAACTGACTTCTGTAGTAAAATTTAATTCTGAATAATAAAGCTTTTATTAGTCAAACTAAAAGTAAGAGCTGATAGCTTATAGCTGACGGCTGAATGCTTACCTTTCATTCAGTTAGAGATTTGAACCCAACTGAATTATTTTGATTCTTTGTTCTTATATCATTTATAAATTATTTGGTAGTCCTGCATAGTAATGGTATTCGGGAAAAAGGAATACCTGGCACGGGAGCAAGATGCTCCCACTGCTGTACTTCATAACGAAAATAATGACAATGCACGAGCATTATAATGTACAACCACAAATCATTTTACTTTAGAATAAAAACTACTATATATTTTAGGATTTTTCCCCAGCCTCTCATACCAATTACCAAAAACTTTGCTATATTTATATTTTCCATTTATAAATATTATTTGCTGGAGTAAATCCTTGATCTTCACTAACTTTAGTTTTGTTAATTGTTATTTTTCCCAGTTATAAAATATAGTATGACTTTTTAAAGTTGGTATAACAGATACCACTTTTTTTCAGATATATAACTAACATGAATTAGATTTGGTATTACTTCTTTTAAAGATTAAGTTGGACTTTATAGAGTTTCTCGGTAAGCATGAGGTACGCTTGTATTTTTATTCCCGATTCCCGATTCCCTGTCTCCTCTCTTGGTGCGCGTTCCCTTGCGTCTGTCACCAACGCGGGGTCGCACCGCTATTCCCTAAAACTTAGAATTTTTTTGTATATAAGCAATATGGGAATTGCTATATAGAAGCCATTTGAGATCTATTTAAAAAGAGATAGGAAGGTGGGGAGTATTTTTCAACCTTTTTCCCATATTCTTTCTCTCCATTTTCTGACTCCTGACTCCTGGAAAAAAACGCGGGTCGCTGAGAAAGATACTAAATGGGTTCTATAGAGAATTGTTATAAAATCAAGAGAGTATATTTTTTTTAGTAGTCCTAAAATAGTCAGAATATCAGAACTATTTGTTAAGTCAGATATTCCCTATTTCTGATTACTGAAAGTCTGATCAGAGATAAGTTCTCTGCTTCCTAATACTTATACTATTTATCAAAAGTAATGCTACCCTTGGAAGGTGGTCATTTCAGTTATCAGTTATCAGTTATCAGTTATCAGTACCTCCTACTGAAGTAGGAGGTACTGATAACTGAAGTTTACTTTTTTCATCTCCTTAAAAGAGGAGGCTTGAGACCCTATTTTTTGGTCAAAATAACCAGAGAAATAACATAGGGAGCCTAAACAATCAAATTACATTAATAAATAGTATTTATCAATATAAAATTCAAGCATAGCAAAGTTTGTGAGAATTGGTATTAGTCATTACTTGTTTACCGAATAATCAAAGTCTAAATCCTCTCCTTTTAAGTTTTAAGGATGAAAAAGAAAAAAAATTATTTTGGTCAATCCTATCCGTTTTAAGGAGAGGTAATTATTAACTAGCTATCAGTTTTTAGCATTCAGCTAGCCTCCTGGGTCGTAACTGCGTTTTTCATGTCGCGTAGCGAAACAGCTTTTAGCAGCTCTGATTAAAATCCCCTGCAACTATTGCGCAGGATTGTTGAGTCGGGGTTGAAATCCCCTTAATAACTGATTAAAAATAATCTTGCTGAGTGCTGACTGCTAACCGCTTTTTTAATTATTGAACCCTACATTTTTGCAATCCTAATTTTGAGGTGTAATCTAGATGAATTTATCAAAAAATCAAGTCTTATCATTGTCAATAGTTTTACTTTCTTTCATAGTAAATGGATGTACTCTCTCGAATAAAAAATTACCACCATCTCCTAAAGTAACTCAAGAGCAGCAACAAAAAGCATTAACTCCTGAAGAAATACACGAAAAAGTTTTAACAATTGATGGTCATATTGATTGGCCTTATCGTCAATTTAGATATCCTGATTTTCAACCCAATATCAGACATCAACCAGGAGAATTAGACAGTGGTCAATGGGATATTGTTCGGATGGAAGAAGGTGGATTAGATGCCGTATTTATGGCAATATTTACTGTTCAAAAAGAGCGGAACCAGCAAGGACACGATCGGGCAAAAGCTGAAGCAATCAAAATGATTGAAATAACAAAAAAGATGGTTGAGTCAAATTCAGAAAAAATTGAACTTGCCTTAAATCCAGAGGATGCTGAACGGCTGGATAAAATGGGAAAAATGGCAATATTTATGGGAATGGAAAATGGCTATCCAATTGGTAAAGATATTAGTAATGTTAAATTTTTCTACGACCAAGGTATTAGATATATAACAATCACCCATTTCAAAAACAACGAACTCGGCGATTCTTCTACTGATGAAAAACAAGAATGGGATGGTTTAAGTGTGCTGGGGGAAAAAGTTGTCAAAGAAATGAATCGTTTGGGTATCATGGTCGATATTTCTCACGTCCATGATGATACATTTTGGGATGTAATTAAGTTAACAAAAGCACCAGTCATCGCATCTCATTCTAGTGCTAGGTCTCTAGAAAATCATCCCCGAAATATGAGTGATGAAATGTTAAAAGCTGTTAAAGAGAATGGTGGGGTTGTACAAGTTTGTATTTTTGATACCTATATAAAAAAATTACCCCAGACAGCAGAAAGAAAAAAAGCAATGAAAACAATTGAAAAAGAAATAACTGCGTTTAGACAGGGAAAACTAAGCCAAGCAAAAACAGAAGTACTTAAACAAAAATATCGTCAAATTAATGAGAAATATCCTAAAAATCAACCTACTATTGCTGATGTAGTAGACCATATAGATTATATGGTAAAAGTTATGGGTATCAATCATGTTGGTATTGGTTCAGATTTAGATGGTGGTGGTGGAGTTTTAGGAATGAATGATGTTTCAGAAATGCCAAATATTACAAAAGAATTAGTAGCACGGGGATATACTGAAGAGGATATTCAAAAAATTTGGGCTGGAAACTTAATAAGAGTTTTTAGTGAAGCGCAAAAGGTAGCGAGAGAAATTCAGAACCAAGAAATATCAGGAAAATAACTTTTTGATTAATTGATAATTGATAATTGATAATTACAAGAAGGTTAAAACTGTTACGGAATTGAATATAAGGAAATATTATTTCTTTTTTTTTCCTTAAAAGGGGAGGCTTCAAGGCGCGAATTATTTAATTAGAGTTTGCTGATTAAATCTAAAAGTATTTACAGATAAAGGTAAGTGCCTTTTTAAGTATCAAAAATTGTGAGGTTTTAGATGGTAATGGTTCAATTTAGGAGCGAATTTTAGTCAAGAGTTGAGCAGAAAAATCATTCTGACAATTCTTACTTCTACCTCCTCACTCATTCCCATTTCACCTGTCTCCAGTATAGCTGTATCCTACCCCTACTAAAATACTTTTGAGCGCAAACCCTAATTATTAATTATTCGGTAAAATAATTAACTCAGAATTTTTCCAACTATGATTGAGCTTTTCTTTTCGGTTGTATCTGCTGTTTTTCCAGTAGGGTGTATAGTTTTAATTGGTTTTATATTTGGCAAAAATTTTTCCATTGATGAACCGACACTTTCCAAACTAGCTTTGTATGTTTTATTTCCGGCATTATTAACCGATATAATGTATCGAACTACTATTAGTATTGAGTCAGCAATAGGAATATTTATAGCCTTTGGATTAACCTATCTTTTACTCTGTTTAATATCTTGGGGAATAGGAAAAAGATTAGGTTTTTCAGAGTCTCTACAAAAAAGTTTATTGGCGACTACAGCTTTACCTAATTCTGGAAATATGGGGTTACCTGTAACTTTATTTGCATTAGGAGAAGCGGGGTTAGAAAGAGCAGTAATTTATTTAATCTCATGGAATATAATTGTGATGAGTACAATGCCAGCCATTCTCAAAGGTGGAGGGTTTCGGTCTGGTATTATTTTTACTTTTAAAGTACCGATAATTTGGGGAATGATTTTAGGTGTAATTCTTAACTCATTTAATATTGAATTACCTCTGAAATTGGATGATGGTTTACATCTTTTGAGAGAAGCTGCAATTCCAATTTCTTTATTATTGATGGGAATACAAATATCTAAGAATCGTTTTCAACCAGGTACTTATGACTTAGGTGCTAGTTTAATCCGTTTGTTAGGAGGAGCATTTGTTGCTTATTTAGTTGGTAAAATTCTTAATTTAGAAATGCTTGATTTACAAGTATTAGTCTTACAAAGTGCGATGCCAAGTGCTTTAGCTTCTTTTTTAATGGTTAGTGAATTTGGTGGGGATGTGACAAGAACTTCTAAGGTTGTAGTAGTATCAACTCTGTTCTCTTTTTTAACTTTGCCTATAGTATTGTGGGTGATTGGAGCAACATCTTGATGTTATGCTAATTATTAGCTACAATCTTGCTAAAAACTAGAAATTCTATTACCTAACTGTTAGGTGATTAGCTATTTTCAAGTTTTGATTTTATATAGCAGGTAATAGGGAACAGGGAACAGTTAGAAAAACATTTCCTAGTCTAAGATTTATCATCAGTAATTGTCCTAACCAATTATTTCTTAGCTATATCTTTGACATTTTTGAAACTATTGATATCGGGACTTACGCATGAGATAGGAAAAACTAGGATTTAAGATTGCTTCTCTGTCGGTCGCAATGATGAAAATCGGTTGTATTGCGCAAGTCATATATCAACAAGTTTAGGTTATCAATACTTTCTACAATTCCTAATGTTCAAAAAGAGAATTTCTGGTATTAAACTCCCTTGAAAATGTCTCCTTCCGAGCAATTGTTCAGCACCGATAAATACCTGTTTAGTCAACATCTCTGAGAGGAGTGAAGTAATAGCATTTCTCAAAAAGAATGCTGTATCTAATTGGGTGGGGAAGTTTGGGACCCACCCCTAACCCCTCCCAGGAGGGGGAGAAGTCATTTCAGTTATCAGTTAGCCTCCTCCGGAGGAACTGCGCAATTCAGTTATCAGTTATCAGTACCTCCGACTTGGGTCGGAGGCTTGAAATACTAAGTTGAATATTTTTTTCATCCCCTATCCAAGGGGAAGCTTTAGACCTCCGAATTTGGTAAAAGTAGGAATAATCAATACTGACCGATTAATAATTGTCAAAAAAAAGACTTTAAACCTTAGTAATTATTTTACTTTTGAAGTCTAGCTGAAGAGTAGCATTACTTTTAGTAATTGGTATAAAACAATCTTGATGTATGTTTCTCTAATTTAATTGAAGATTCCCACCAGATATTATCGGGTAATTTTCTATTAAGTCACGTTTAAGTCGGTTTCCATTACTTTTTCTATCTCCTTAATAATTTGAGTTAAATTTTGTTCGATTTGATTAAGCTCATTGAGTTTATTATTCCACTTATTAAGCTGTTCTTCTTGTTTTTTCCGTTTTTCGTTAATCTCATTTTTTTTATGAACAAAAATTTGCTCTTTAACCTCTTTAAATTGGTTATTTATCGCTATTTATAAATCTTTTTGGATACTGTTAAATAATTCGATAATCCTTCTCTGATTTTCAATTTTTTGATTTTCTTGGTTCGTTTCTGTGAAATTTTTTACCAATCCAAATACTAGGGTAAATCCGATTAATAATTTATCAAAAAATTGTGCACAGTTTCCAATTATTTGAGCTGCCTTAATATGCTGACCAAGCTCTAAATCAAAAAATGTTATTCGCTCATCAAGATTTTCAATGAGTTTATGTAGCTCACTCCCTTCAACTTGCTCTTTTGATAGGAATAAAGATTTAGAAGCTGTCACTTCTTCTTGAGCTTTTTCAACTGCTTGTTCCAATTGAGCTTTTGTCCGATCGAGAGAAGAAATATTAGCATCATCAGTAATTAATCTTTCTTGATATTCTTGATATATTTTTTGAAAATTATCATAATTTTTTTGAGCTTCTTCTAATTTACTAGCAGCATTTGCTTGTTTCTCTCTTGTATTTTCATTAGTAGCCCATTTTTTAATTTGAGAACCTAAACTTTCTGCACTTATCATACCAAAAGGTCTCAGTCCGTTGAGAATAGACTTGAATTTCAATGATATTTTATTCTGATTTGCTTGTATATATTTTTGAATATCTTGCGACAACTGATTCTTTTCCAATTCATTAAGATTATCATTTAATGAAGAGAACGATTCAAGAGAAGCATCTTTAATTTTAGCCTTAGTGTCTGCATAATACTGCCTTATTTTTAGATTACTTTGTTATCTTGAGAACTCTAACAAACTAGGCTTATTTGTTAAAACCTCAAGTAATATTTCACCTTGTTCCATAGAGATAATTTTAATTGTTAATTATCAATTGTTGAAACAGGACTTACGCAGAGATACCATAGATATAACAATCCTATTTTATTCGTGTCAAAAATCTTGCCATGTTTTGGATATAGGTATGGAGTAAATCATTAATGGGTAATCGTTAATTGGTAAGAGTTTCGGAGTTTATTTCTAGTTTTTGAATTGTTACAACCTATGCGCGGATTGCTATAGCCTTAGTATTGCTAATATTAAACTATATCTAGTAGACCTCTCGAAAATTAATCTTAAACGTTTAAATTTACTAGGCAAAAACTTAGTTTCCGGAAATGTCTAGTGTAAAAATATTCATTTTGCGTAAATCCTTTTACAACTAGATTGATTAAAATTATATAGTCTTTCTATCAGAGTTTCCTTGATTTTTATATTAGCTGTGAGTAAATATAATTATTAATTATAGAAGTTTTTATTTAAATAGACAAAAGATACTCTTGCTTAAAGGAAGGAGGAAGGAGGTAGGAATTAGAGGGTAGAAGTTATGTATTTCATTAAAGTGAAAAGCGCTATAAGTTAGGGAAAATTTTAATCCTTAATATTCTGGCTATAAATAAGGATTAAAATTATTAAATTCCTGACTCAGATTTTAGTCTAATTTTTTTTCTTTTCCAATCACTCTATTCCTAGCTTTAACGAAATTTGGCATAATTTTTAAGTAAACTGATAAAAAGTTAAGACAGGCGAATTTATCCCCTGTCTTAACAATCTTTGCTTCCCAAGGATCGCCCATTTTATGTTAGGAAGCGAATACAAAATCTACGCGACTTTAGTTCGTGGAGTGTCAATTATTATCCATTCTAAAGCTTGGTCTTTTTCTGACCAAGAAAAACATTTTACCTCTATATGGGTCATATTGCTAAAAATTTTATTACTAACAGTAGTCAACTTATTTACCCAAGCTGCGTCACATACAACTGCTTTTTTATCAAAATCTTTCAGATGCCCTAGACCAAATTTTAAATCTTCCCATAAAGCCTCCACAGATATTCCTTGAAAACTTTTAACTTCAACATAAACTCGTAATTTAGTTTGAGATTTTAATCTTTCATCAACTAAATTTTTCACTTTTTCAACGTCACTTATTTCAATTTTGCCATCAATGCTAAGACCAATGATGTTCTGATTTGCTAGAGGTATAATTTCCATCATAGTAGCTTTCTCCTTCTGAGATACTTCTAATTTTAATTTTGTTATTTTTTTGGTAGAGCTTCCTAAGATTTTTTCTCCCTTTATACAGTGATTATGATTTCTCTATTTCCTCAAATTTTCCCTATTAATTCACTTGAAAACTTTTAAACTTTTCCCTCAAACTTAGCTGATTAAACTATATTTCCATAACTATCGCCACTCAAATAATTTCATCCTCAATCTCATCCAATTGATATCTGAGTAGTTTGAGTTTCCTCCTGAATATTAGCCGGAATTAATAACTGACGTTTATTATTGTCAGTCTTAACAATTAAAGGTACTTGCTTAATTTATTCTATTTAATTAGAGATGCCAATCCCAAATCTCTTTAAGTTTTAGATTTCTCTATTTCCTCAAATTTTCCCTATTAATTCACTTGAAAACTTTTAAACTTTTCCCTCAAACTTAGCTGATTAAACTATATTTCCATAACTATCACCCCTCAAATAATTTCATCCTCAATCTCATCCAATTGATATCTGAGTAGTTTGAGTTCCCTCCTGAATATTAGCCGGAATTAATAACTGACGTTTATTATTGTCAGTCTTAACAATTAAAGGTACTTGCTTAATTTGTTCTATTTAATTAGAGATGCCAATCCCAAATCTCTTTAAGTTTTAGATTTCCGGCGTTGGTGAATCAAGCTATGAAACCTAAATTTAACCAAATATCAAATCCTCAATGTTAATAGTTAGGCAATTAGCATTAATGCAAAATTAATACACAATCATAGCCACGCATTACCAACGCCAGATTTTATATTTGTAATTTATCTGCGAAAGTTATAAATTGTCTCTGCTCTGAATGGAAACTTTTAGAGGTTTAATATTTCACAGAGGAAGAATGACTCTTAAACTTAGGAAATCCTTTTTTTCGCAAATTTAGTTTTTTGTAGTTATTGTAAAATCTGAGCATAGAATAGAAGACCAAGCCATTTCTGCCATAGCTTGTTTTGCTTGAGAGTTAAATTTAGCTGCCAACCTAAACTATTTGCCTAATACCTTGCAATATTTGTATAGTTTACCTTGACTGCTGCCTTTAACATTAGGACATAAACCCACATATTTTTCCCGAATAAATTAACCTATTCAGATTACTTCATCTATTACTGAGTCTTAAGTTTTATTACCTTTAACTTTAAACTTAAAAGCAAAAGACATAAACCTAATACTTGCTCCTACCCTATAACTTAACTTTAACCCAAGTTGATTAAAACTGCCACCAAAAAAGTTCATTTGTTTACATTTATTAAAACAAGAGAGTCGTTTTTTATCTCCCTGGTGAAGTAGAGAATATTTCCCTGGGTGAATCTTTGTTAAGAGAGGTTCTGATTAACAAATAAAAACTATTTGCCAAAATTCTTGCTTTTTATTCTGTCTCCAAAGGTAAGAATTCAGGTATTTCAAAGCTAGTTCTAGAGAGACTTCTAAAAACGACTGACTTAGCAATTTAACAGCCTTATTCTCAATAATCAAGAAAATAAAGGTTTGTAGCAATCTCTAATTGAGAATAGAATTTTGGAAGAAATTGCTGGAAATACTTATCCATCAAGATTTCTAGGTTTTTCCATAGGATCTGAATCCTTACCTCCAAAGTGATATAAGTGAGAAAAAAAGGAGCTTAATTAGGTTAGTTAATTGACTGAAGTTTTGAGCAAATATACTACCTATTCCATGTAAATGTGTTACCTTAATTTTAGTAGTTGACTCAATACTTAGTACTAAAGAAATAGAAGTCTATCTTCTTGGAAAAAAACTAATTTTATTTTACTTTTCCTTCTAGGATTACTATCGCATTTCCTAGATTGTGCTGGGAAAATGGCTTTTTTTTGTAAATTAAGAAAAAACATTTACTGAGAATATCTAAGGTTTTCAGATGTACTTTGACCAGAAAATTAGGTCTCAAGCTTCCCCTTTAAAGGATATAAAAAAAAGAGAATTCAGTATTTCAAGCTTCCTAGTTCAATAGGAGGTACTGATAACTGATAACTGAAATGACCAACTCAGATTACTTCGACCTAATATTTATTTCTACACTCTAACTTAACTTTAAAGCAAGTTAATTAAAACTGTCACCAAATAAGTTCATTTATTTACATTTTTCAAAAAAGCTAGTCATTTTTTATGAGTCAATCTCATCTTGACAAAATACTTTTTTCCTCCATACCTGTTCCCAATTAAGTGTTTCCTAAAGGCGATAATTTTTTGGCTTTCTTCAAAGTTGAGATGCACCCGGAAAAATTATCAGCTCTAGGTTTAGATTTAAACTTTCGTTTACAGACTTTACAAGTTTTTGTGCTTTCGTCGTAGCCGTGGTAAATGAATTTGTTCATCGGGGTTGTTTTTAGTTATATATCAACCTTTTTTGTAGTTACAATTCTGAGAGACAACTATTTATTTTAGTCATGTAAGCTTTAAAGTTTTGAGAATTTGAATAAGGAGAATTACCATCGTCGTAAAAGTATTTTTTATCTGAAATAAAACCTTCATCTAAAATGCTATAAGAATAATCTTCATAGTCAACCCATTCACCTTTACCAATTCCTAAAGGTTTATAGAAACGATTAACAACTACTCCATTTTCAATAATTCCATAGGGCGGAGATTGAAACTCTTAACCAATATTCAAAATAATTATATTTATAAAATCTTATATTAAGCTTGCCTTGAATTATTTTCATTCCATCAATTGAACCAAATATTACTCTTTTTACTGTTTTGTTGCTCATAATATTTTACTGTATTAAAAATAAGCTCTAAAATTTGTCTACTTTTTTAGGGTTCATCTCATCTTGGCAAAAATACTTTTTTCCTTCATACCTGTTCCCTGTTAAGTGTTCCCTAAAAGGGATAATTTTTTGGTTTTCTTCAAAATTGATATTCACCCTTTTTTATAGCGTTTCCCAGAGTCATAATATACATTTATTTTTATTTTTATTTTTATTTTTATTCTATTCCCTATTCCCTGTTCTACCATTTTGAAAAAATAATTTTACGAATAATAGAGGCGATGAAAATATTTTATAGGAGATTTACCTTTGACAAAAAAGGTAATTTCAGACCTAAAAAATGGTATTTAAACTATTAATTATGACTCCTGACTCCTAAAAAAATCCCTAGGTATTTGTAGCAAACATTTATCACGCTTGGTATTCCCTATTCCCTATTCCCTATTCCCTATTAAAGATATTAACTAAACTGTTTCTGATAAAAACGAGTGTAAAGTTCACCTTTTTCTAATAATTCTGCGTGGGTACCTGACTCTAAAATTTCACCATTTTCCATAACCAAAATCCGATGAGCACGTCGCACAGTTGCCAGTCTATGAGCAATAATAAATACCGTTCTTCCTTGCATCAATCTTTCCAACGCTTCTTGTACTAAATATTCAGATTCAGAATCAAGAGAAGAAGTAGCTTCATCTAATATTAATATCCTCGGATTTTCTAATACTGCACGAGCGATCGCTATTCTTTGTCTTTGCCCTCCAGATAAATTAACTCCCCTTTCTCCCACCCAAGTTTGATAACCTTCCGGCAGCTTAGTAATAAACTGATGAGCATTAGCAACTTTAGCTGCTTCTTCTACAGCATCAATATTATAATCCAGTTGACCAAAAGCAATATTTTCTGAGATTTTTCCTGAAAATAATGTCACCTCTTGAGGTACAATCCCTATTTGTCTTCTCAGACTTTTAAGAGTCACATCTTGAATATTAATACTATCAATTAATATTTCCCCTGAGTGAACATCATAAAATCTAGGTAGCAAATTTACAAGTGTAGTTTTTCCCGCTCCAGAAGCACCCACCAGAGCAATTATTTCTCCTGAATTTACTAACAAATTCATATTCTTTAAAACCTGCTTTTCAGAATTATAAGAAAAACAAACATTCTTATACTCTACTTTTCCCATTATGGCAGGAAGAGATATCGCATCTGTTTTTTCTCTAACTAATGGTTGAATTTTTAACAGCTCAAAAATCCGGTCGCAAGAAGCTTCACCTTGTTTAAAATCACCATAATTACTTGTTGTTAAAGAAATCGGATCGATTAACAAAGCCACACCAGTTACATAACTAATAAAACCCTCTCCAGTCAGATTTCCTTGAGATATTTGCCATCCCCCCAAAAAAAACAAAAAAACCACACTCATTGCCTCCAAAAAACCCACTACTACAAACTGAAGAGCTTTAACCTTTTCCGCCATGTATTTTGCTTGTCGGTTTTGTTCAGCTTCCACAGAAAATTGAGCAATTTGATACTCCTCAGCAGCAAAAGCTTGAACCACTCTAATACCACTAAATACCTCTGTTATTAAAGCTGATAAATTAGAAATGTGATTTTGACTTTGGTGAGAAAAAGAAAGTAATAACTCTCCAAACCAACCTATCAATAAAGCCATCAAAGGTGCAATAATTAAAGTTGCCAGAGTTAATTCCCAATTCAGATAAATCATGTACCCAAGCACAACAATTAACTGTAAAATGCAAGGAACAAATTGGTGAAAAAACTTATTAATAACCTCTCCCGTCCGGTCAATATCTTCCGTAATTCGATAAGAAAGGTCTCCAGTTTTTGAGTTTTCAAAGTAACTAATATTCAGCCTTTGTAAGTGAGAATAAACTTCTTTACGCAAATCTAAAGCAATAGTTAAAGCCGCTTTTGCCATGAGGATATCTTGACCATACTGTACAGTACCCTTGATCAGAAAAATGATAGCTGCTAGACCTGCAAGTTGAGCGATCGCCCCCACATCTCCCCTGCCGATATAACCTGCCATTTCACCCATTAGCCAAGCTAAAATCGGCCAGAAAATAGTAAAAACTAATGTACAGGCCAATGCCTTGACAATTGTTGGCCAATAATTATAAATATATGGTAAAAGCTGCCAATAATTGGAGCTTGATTTCAATATGCCAAACTTAATTTGATGTTTCAAAATATAAGATTTCTATATTAAAGATAAAAAAAACTTGCTTTTAGTGATTTAGCATGATAAAACCATCTTAACGTCAAGTTGTAGGAAAGTTTGGTGACATCATAATAGTCCATCCTGCAAAGTAAAGGCCAGCTCAATTTTATTTGGCAGTTTTACTTGAGTTTTATAATTTATGTGATATTCTGTATATGCCAATTTCACAATGATCTGTCCGGTTGTTGGCATAAACCGGGAGTACATCTACTAAACCCCCAATAAAATTTTTACATCTAGTTTAAGGTCCCGCTTCAGAGGCATCTTTAGAAATTAGGATGTAATTATTAATGCAGGTAAAATCCTGTTTTGTAGTAGTTCATTTAATTTGATTAAACAGAGGAATTTATGGAAACATTAGCATTTTCCCATTTAGCCTGTAGCGCAGAAGACTCTGACAATAAAGAGTTTACTGTTTGTGTAGACTTCAAAAAACTATCTAGTGTTGGTGCAATGGGTTTACTATCTGCTGCTACTGTAGTCGGAGCAATGAGCGTAACTGCTGATTCTGCTTCTGCTTATGGCTATGGTAGCTATGGTCGCTATGGTGGTTATGGTAGCTATGGTGGTTATGGTAAGTATGGTCGTAGCTCTGGTCACTACTATAAAAAAGTTGTTAGTAGCTCCTACAACCGTTCCTATGGTGGTTATGGTCGCTACGGTCGTTACGGTCGCTACGGTGGCTACGGTGGCTACGGCGGTGGCTACGGCGGTGGCTGCGGTGGTGGCTGCGGCTGTTACTAAGCTTTTCGATCGCCTCAAAGTCCACAATATAGAAATTAATTGAGGACTTTGATAATTTTTTTGAAGACTGTGCATAAACAATCTACCTAACATGGTAGCCTAGTAATGCAACTAAGGAAATAATAAAATTTCCTTAGTTAATAGTCTAAAGTTTAACTAAATCCCTTGGAGTTTTATACTTCACGGCATTAGCAAAAATAAAATGTACTTTTTTTGAGTGTCGCACTGCAAAAGATACCCATAATGCCATAAGGCAAGTGGGTAGGCACTCACCAAAAAATCTCAAATATTACTCATCAGAGGAGTTATGGAAACATTAGCATATTCTCATCTAGCTACCGCAGAAGAAAGTTCTACAGTTGAACCAACCTTTGCATCAGTAAACTGGAAAAGATTCTCTAGCTTAGGTATGATGGGTCTTCTGTCAGCCGCTACTATTTTAGGATCCCTCAGCGCAACTGCTAATTCTGCTGCTGCTTGTTATAACCCTTGTCGTGGTTATGGCCATGGTCATAAATCTTACCGCAAGGGCTATCATAAACCCCATTATCGTCATGCTTCTTACCATGGTCGTCGCCGTCATCATGGATATTATCTTCACCATGGTAGCCGTGGGCACAGAGTTGCTAGGTTGCAACACCAACTAGGAGTAATGGGATATTTCCATCATCACCGTGCGACTGGCTATTTTGGCCGTAAAACCAAGTATGCAGTTAAATCATTCCAACGTGATGTTGGCTTAAGACCAGATGGCATTGTTGGACCTCGTACCAGAGCAGCTTTAGGTTTTTAGAGATAAAAATTAGCTTTAGTGCTGATGGAGTTGAGCAAACTCAGGAAAATCAGAGTTTTTCACCTCACAGTTATTCAAAGTTATCTAATGTAATACCAGGAGCAAATACCTAAATAGATTGCTCCTGGTAATTATCATAAACTGATGCGACATACTACCACGCCTAGTTTAAAGTATGGCGTATGATTCTTGTTTCGTAGTCCTGGTATCCCCTCAGACAAGGGGGTAATTTCAGAAAGCAAGACTCTACAACCCTTTATTTGATATTTCTGGCTGGGTTTCAATAGCGACACATAACAATGAAACTCAGGAGGACAATAATTAATTCTGTCTGAGCTTGCCCACAGGTTAAAATCTGCGGGAACTCCACCTAATTATTCCATATTAACATCGTTCTTGACTATCTACTTTGACTACACTGGATAAATCCGCGTGGGTTATTCAGAGGAGTTGTAATTCGGATAAAAACCACGATTTTCAAATTGCTCGAAACAACAACATTACTAGTAACGTACCGTAGTAAGTATACAGCAGCAGTAAACTTGGCGGTGTGAATTACAACTACTCTCTTCAGTCAAAAGACGATTGAGGCTAATTATTAAGTCGTTAGTTAATTATAACACATTTTTTTGACTACGGATTAAAATCTGTCGAGTAGTTTCAATCCAGCCGTTAAAACTGGCACTTTTCCTACTTATCGAAATTCTACGATGAGAAACTTTGAAAAAAGGCGTTGCTGAATCAAAGGATGAATCTTTACGGAGCAGGTAAATCCCACTTTTACTCTTCTACTTCCTCTTTCTCCCTACCTACAATGACCCCGCAAATATGCAACGCCTGAAAAAAGTATTTTTAAGTAGATTTTGGTAATATTTCAGCTTCTGTTTTTACCCCTTGGCTAACCTTAAAGTTAACTTTGGAGTTACCTTTAATTTTTCCCGATCAGCCAATTTTTGATACTCTGCGGTCTGAAGACGCGCAGATTCTTAAGTAGTCCACAAACGAACTCTTAATGGCATTATCAAAGTGCCACTACACGCTCAGATATGCTGACCAAAAGCCACATACATTGCGCTTACGTTACTTTTGCTTTTAGAGATTGTCACTCAGCCGGTTCGGTACGCTCCTCGCCCTGCCATTGCTTGCAGTGGTCTTGTCATACTGTCGTGAAAAAATTTTCTCACCGTTGTTTCTACTTGCCGGGATTTATCCGTACTAGGACGATTCCTCACGCAGACTTTCTTCCTACTTACGTCTTCAAGAATAACACAAAAACCAGAGATTTTTAAAGCGATTAAAATCGCCCGTTCGTTTTTCATCCACGCTTTAAAAAGACGTGGCTTTCGCTCCTCTCGTCCTTCTTTCGTAACACTCCCTCTTCTGAGTGTTCCCCGTCGAAAAAAAATCCGTTGTCCAAGGTACTCAAGCAGACGTTAACACAGGCTTACTAACTTCTATAATGTCCTTTTTTCAGTTTTTTGCCAAGGTGGATTAGAAATATACTCACCATAAAACAAACTAAATTTCCAAAAAATTTTCAGCCAATGGAGAATAGTTTGCCTAATATATTGAATGAGTGTGTGGTATTGGTTGACCCTAAATGTAGGAGTTCTTAACATATTTCCTACTCCTCTATGTTAGTGGAAGGTAGTTCTATATACTATTGTAAGATCCCGACTAATCATTCAGGATAGTCCTCTTAATTAAAGTTAATAAAGAGTAGGTTAAGATTCAAAACAACTAGATTTTTTCTGATAGAAGGAAAAATCTACTTTTTGAATCTGATGTAATAGGCTTACTTTCGCAGGACTAAAACAGGACAATGGGAATACCTGACAACCCTTTCAGCAACAGATCCCAATAAAAATCGACCAATACCAGTATGTCCGTGGGAAGGAATTATAATTAACTCCACTTTTTTTTCCTGAGCATAGTCCAAAATTTCTGGACTGGGAGTTCCGATCGCCACACTGAAATTAATACCCTCATATTCACGCCCTGAGAATTGTTCGTGAAATGCCTTTTCCACCTGCTGTTTGCGACTTTGGTCATCAACAGTATGCCACCTTACTCCTGGTTCAGCAGGATTAATACGGGGCAAAACATGAAGCACCCATAAATGAGAAGTATCTGCAACAAATTCTAGAGCCACATTAATTGCCTCAATAGATTCATGGGAAAAATCTATGGGTACAAGTACAGAGTTTTTGGGAAATATACTCATTGCATTTATTTATCTAAACGTTGGTTGAAGACCCGCGCTCTCCATCCCCCCTAACCCCCCGCGTGAAAGCTATGCTTTATAAACATCTTTCTTAACATAAAACCCGGACATTAGAAAGAAGTTATGAATTTGCCATTCAATGGATATTTCAGGAGAGTAAACGTATTTAATTAGAGGCTAAACTCCCCCCACATTCCCATCTCCTGACCCCCCCATCTCCCTATCAGAAAAGGGTTTTAGGAGTTCCTTATCAGGGATAGCTTTGAAAAGGGGGGGGAGGGGAGCTTCACAGGGGTAGGTTTTTTACCTTTGATCTAAAAGAAGTGTGGGGAGAGGGGGACCCACCCCTAACCCCTCCGGTGGAGGGGAAGAGGGGGAGGAGGGGGTAGTTTATAGCTATTTATTGTCTAAAAAAGTACATTTTTTTGAGAATTTTTAACTGAATCAAAGCGAGCGATCGCTCCTTTGTTAAAAACCTACCCCTGTAAGGGAGGGGAGCTGAGAGATGGGAAAACCGCAACATATGAGGTTTTCCCAAAGCGTGTGCTATAGTAGTTAAATTAAGGCTGCTAGACTAGCACTGTCAGCACCATTCGCTCATGGGGGAGACCCCCTTTGGCGGCGCTGGCAAGTCTTTAGGAGCGCGCCTTTAGACCGGAAAGAAGCTCGAACTTGGAGGCAAGTGCCTTATTTCGCTTTCGCTTTCGCTTTCGCTTTCCTACGGAATAATTGCGCAAACGCGACATGAAACGCGACATGAAAAGCGTATATCCTCTGCAAGAGGCAGCAGAAAGCCCCTATCAGCGATGTTTCGCTGCGCGACATGAAAAGGGAATCCCGCGTTTCGCAGGGGCGCAACGTCGGGAGGATGTCAATTATAAATAAACAGAAGAGTTTTACGGAAAAATTGGATTTCAAGCCTCTCCCTTAAGCAGCATGGCTGTTTCAAAATATCATAAGTCAAAGATTTGGGGAGATAGGGGAATAGGGAATCAACTAAAATTTGAACTATTTAGTCAATTAACAGGTATCATCTGCTTCATAAAACTGACACAAAGCGTCACATCGATGCGACAAATTGATGTTTACTTCCTGCTTCTTGTGAGGCCGTCGGCGGTTACTCATCCACAGGCATTTTCATGTCGGCGACAGCCGAAACGGTCAAGCCAACCGCATCTCTACACTCTATACTTACATTTAAGTCTTTGTCAATTAACATAACTAAAAAAGTTCTCAAACCCTTACTATGCCGTTCCTAGTAGGAAGCGGGATGTCAGGATAGATCTACGTCTATATAGATAGACTGCCAGAAATGCTTAAGCAGGGATTAGTGCAGAAGATACAAATTTTACCCTCGTTACTACTTGCCTATGATAACTATCGTATTATGTCGATAAATTGCGCAAATTGTTAACTAAGTCGAAACTCTCCTTTTCTGAGACGACTCATATAATTTTGCAAATCCTTTGCTACTTGACCACACAAAAAATAGCCACCCAAAATATTAGGAAAAGCCATTGAGAGTAAAGTAGCATCACTAAAATTAATTACAGAAGATGGGTTAGATACCGAACCTACAAAAGCAGCAACCAAAAACAAGATTTTGTAAATAATTAAGCCTCTACCACCAGACAAATAATCCCAACAACGTTCGCCGTAGTAACTCCAAGAAATCATTGTGGAAAACGCAAAACAGAAAACAGCGATCGCCAATAAAACAGGAAACCATGCCAAAACAGTACCAAAAGCAGCAGAAGTTAACTCAGCTCCTTTCTTCGCTTCCCGCAAAGCAGCAAACTCCTCAGCATTATATACATTAGTAATGACAATCACCAAAGCTGTCATATTGCAAACAACAATAGTATCAATAAACGGCTCCAACAGCGCTACTAAACCCTCACGAATAGGTTCATCAGTTCTGGCAGCAGAGTGAGCGATCGCTGCCGAACCTACACCAGCTTCATTAGAAAAAACAGAACGTTGAAACCCTTGAATAATCACGCCAACAATACCACCCTCTATTGCCTTGGGAGCAAAAGCACCAGAAATAATAGTAGCGATCGCCCCAGGAATTTCGGTAATATTAGCTAGGAGAATAAATAGGGAAGCCAAAACATAGAGCAGACACATCACAGGGACAAGAGTACCTGCCACCATACCAATACGTTGAATACCACCAATAATTACCAACCCGACCAAAACTACTAGCACTAAACCATAAACCCAACTAGGTAAACCTGGTAATACAGTAGAAACGGCACCATAAGACTGATTTGCTTGGAACATATTAGCGCCACCGAAAGCAGCAGAGATACACAATACAGAGAACATGACAGCGAGAACTCTGCCTAAAGTTCCCTGCCCCATTTCTGCTAAACCTGCCGATAGGTAGCGCATCGGTCCACCAGAAATAGTACCATCAGGTTTAATAATGCGATATTTTTGAGCGAGGGTACATTCTACAAATTTACTGGTCATCCCAAAAAAACCAGCCATCGTCATCCAGAATGCAGCCCCAGGTCCGCCGACACTAATAGCTACAGCCACACCTGCAATATTCCCTAATCCTACAGTTCCCGATAATGCTGTAGCCAAAGCTTGAAAGTGGGAGACTTCTCCTCGATCTTCAGGGTCATCATATCTGCCTCTAACGATATCAATAGCGTGTTTAAAAGCCCGAATATTGATCAATTGCATTCTAATAGTGAAAAAAATCGCACCAATAATTAGCCATAAAACAATTAAAGGGAAACCACCGATACTAAAGAAAAGGATGCTAAATATTTCATCTACAAAACTTGAAAAAGCTCGATCTATGCTTGTGATAAAACTATCTGCTGTTTCTGTTTCTGCTGCCAAAGCAACAGTTGGTATTAACAGAAACAGGAGCATATATAGCCAAGTTCGTCTTTTCATTTTGAACTTTACCTACTAATCATTTTTCTTAACTAAACATTTATACCATAAAGGAAGCATTAAACTTTGTGATGATAAGTACATGTGCAAAATTAATTTAACTTTTTTAAGGAAGTAGGGAAAAAAATATACTTGTCTACTTGATTAAGTA
Organism: Okeania sp. SIO2F4; assembly: GCF_010672385.1. Classification (GTDB taxonomy): domain Bacteria; phylum Cyanobacteriota; class Cyanobacteriia; order Cyanobacteriales; family Microcoleaceae; genus Trichodesmium. The sequence continues at coordinate 119 of NZ_JAAHGT010000025.1, read as the reverse complement.
TAGCAATCCTATTTAAGTTGTAATATTTTGGTGCTAGTTAGGAAGACTGAGTCAGTCCTCAAGAGTCATAATTTTCAAAGTTTTCAGTTCAAATTAGCTATTATAAAAATTATCATAAC
>NZ_JAAHGT010000249.1 GCF_010672385.1 Okeania sp. SIO2F4 | reverse complement strand
CTCGCTAATCGCAATTATTGAGTTGATATGGCTATTTTTGAGCTAGTTTTTAATAGTAAGTATCTATAATATTGATTTTACCGTAAAAATCAACTATCTTAAGTATTTGCGTTGGCGGAGGGAGCAAATGCGGCAGCTATATCGCTCGCCAAAAGATAGTTATAGTAAGTGTTTTACTATTTTCGGAGATGTCTATTATGTAGAGTAGATTTTAGTACATCTACCCTAAATCACTACATCTACAGGACTACCAATGTTCTTACCTGCATACTGCTTCATAAAACTGATACAAAGCGTCACGTAGCGTGACAAATTGATGTTTACTTCCTGTCTCTTGGTCAGCATTCCCTCTCTTGGTGCGCGTTCCCTTGCGTCTTACGCCGACGCGGGGTCGCACCGCTTGCGCCTGTCGGCGACGCGGGGTCTGACCGCCTTCTTGTGAGGCCGTCGGCGGTTACTCATCCACAGGCATTGACGGGTTTTGCAATGGCCGCATCTGTCAAGTCTATACCTAAATTCAGTCTTTGTCAATAGACATTATTATTCATTTGGTTCTCTTGCCTCTGACTCCTCTGAGTGAGGGTAACGAGGGGGATTTTGCCAGAGGTCCAATAGATAGAAACCCCAGAAATGTTGAAGCAGCGATTAGTGCAGAAGATACAAATTTCACCCTCGTTACTAATGCGTGAACATAACTACCGTATTATATCGCGCTCATTGCGTAAATTGTTAACTAAGTCGAAACTCCCCAGATTTGTCTCCCATTGAACTATGTTGGTCAAAATTCAAAAACTTTCTCTGCTCTCGTCAAGCTCTTTCCTCAAGAACAAATTAGATTGAGCTATTAGCGAAGCGTTGGCGGAGCCTAGTGGCAGCTATATCGCTCAAATTACTGAAGATGATGTCTTTGGTTGGTTTACACATTGTGGTTTATTCATATGAAAAACGCTGTAAAATGCACCTCTCTACTACTGTTACCCTATATTTTCCTCTCTCCTTTTCTTTTTAGCACTACCGATTAGAGATTTGGTGTTGGTAACATCAAGAAAAAAATTAGGAAAATGATAATTTTGTAGCTCAATCAGAACTAAAATTTTATACAAAAAAAATAAGCAATTATAATCAAAATTACCTCTTTGTAGCCAAGATTTATCTAAGTATTCAGTCGTCAGTTTTTACCTTGCCTCCAGAGTTATAACTCCTTGATCGGCACTTAATTATGATGACGCTTGTCTTGTCTTAATGCCAATAAATTATTATTGATATATTTCAGATAATTTATACTATAAATTAAGTAGCTATTCAGTTAATCTAAGTGTTATTCAACAAATCATTACTTAATTCATAAAAAAACTGAGAACTGATTGGAAGATAGCTGAATGCTTACCATTTATTAAACTGTTATAATTATTATTATTGGATTTCTCAGAAAAATATCATAGTAATGATTAACCAGGGAAAAATTCCCTGGCTGAACTGATAGAGCTGAATGCTTATCATTTATTAAACTACTATAATTATTATTATTGGATTTCTCAGAAAAATATCATAGTAATGATTAACCAGGGAATTTTTCCCTAGCTAAATTAATAGAAAAGTATCCTCTACTTTAAAATTGTTTTGGAGACAATTCTCGTTTTTTTCCGGTCTGCTTCCGAAAGTTCTCCTCCATCTTGTAGACGAGTAGCACTGGTTTGTAAAACAGTTGCTGCTCCTGTATCTCCCATTTGTAATGCCGTTTTAGCTGCTGTTTGTAACATTGTAGCTGCACCTGCTCTATCGCCCTGTTGTAATTTTGTTTCAGCTATTTGAGTTTGCCTATATTTGGCTAAAGCTAAAATATGATTTTGTACTTGGGGGTTAACTTGAGGCTGGTATTTTTGCATAACATTAGCTTCGACTAAAATCGGTTCCGAAAGTAAATTTTCCTGACTTTGAGCAGGGTCATCATAACGAATTTGTAATTGGGCGATTGTTTGTTTTCCTTCCACTAATTGCCCAATATAAATATTAACAAGGACGACTCTTTCTACATCTTTCATTAAATCTCCCAGTCTGACCATAAACTCATCGCCCTCTTTTTGTACTGGCAATTCAATAGTATCTGGTGCTACTTGTGCAATAGGTTTAAGTTCTGCCAACCTAACTCTAGACATTAAAGAAAATCGTAAATAAGAGTTAGTAAGTCCTACAGATTGAATCCGATTAAATAATTTTCCAAACTCTTCTATTGCCTGTTCTGGTCGTTGAATATAGGCAAGAGTTCCGCCTCCAGCATCAGCAATTTTTTCCAAAATATCTTGATTCCAATCATCACCAAATCCTAGAGAATTTAGAGTTAAATTGTAATCTGTTGCCAGCTTTGCTAACTTGAGACAACGGTCATTATCCCCATGTTCATTTTCCCCATCAGTTAATAGAAAAGCTTGGGAAATAGAATCTTTTTGACCCTTACCTAACTCTTCTATTCCTAACTTTAAACCTTCATCAATAGCAGTACCACCAGAAGCTCTTAACTTATTAATTTCACGCTTAATACTAGCAGAATCATTAATAATTTGATTACGAACAATTACTTTAGCTCGATGGTCAAAAGCCACAACCGAAAGGCGATCGCCTTCCTTTAATTTCTCCACAAGTTGTCCTGCGGCTTGTTTAACCGTTTCCAGTGGTCTTCCTTCCATAGAACCACTGTGGTCTAAAATCAAACAGAGGTTTAATGGTACAGTCCGTTCTAACTCATCAGCCATAGCCGAAATAGATATGGCCATTTGACGTTGAGATGAAGATTGAGAGGCATCAATATTAGTATCGTTGAGAGTCGAATGTAGATTAACTTTCATAAATGTACTAGGAATTTTTCTACTACTTATTTAAGGATATCTCCACAAATATAGGGAAAAATTTCGATATAAAGATCAAGAAAATCAGTTGCTTAACAATTAAGATAGATAATTCTGGCAAAATCTGCACCTAGAGAAGAAACAATATCTCTGCTCAATGTTGACTCAAAAAAATCAAGTAATGTAAGCATTAAGCCATCAGCTATTAGCCAGACTTCTGCGGAGGAACTATGTTAAAAGTTATTGCCGGATGGAGGAGGCAAAAGCCATTGAGAAATTAAATTGAGAGAGAATTAAAAGTTAGTGCCAAAGTAAGTTCCCTTAACCGAGAGAAGTATTCATTTAAACCTCACCTTTAAAGGGGATATTTTATTGCTGATAGCTGACTGCTAAGAGCTGAATGCTTACCAAGTAATGGTAAATATGCCATTTTTGCCCAATAATTATGGTAAAATCCACACCTAGACAAAAAAACTTGTTTTAGGTAAAAATATCAGTGTTACATTATAACCGATCGAGAGGATGACTAATAAACAATCGTATCCCCTACAATAATATTACGCAGGCTAACATAATCAAAAAATAGTACAATCATTATTAGGAATTATCTCATGAACTCACCAATAAAAGCAGTTCAAACAAGCACTTACTATGGAGACTCATCTTTTCGGACACCACCCCCTGATTTAGAATCTTTAATGTTAAAAGAGCGAATCGTTTATTTGGGGTTACCATTATTTTCATCAGATGAAGTCAAAAGAAATATAGGCATTGATGTTACCCAATTAATTATTGCTCAACTACTTTATCTACAATTTGATAATCCTGAAAAACCAATTTATTTTTATATCAACTCTACTGGTACTTCTTGGTATACAGGAGATGCAGTTGGTTTTGAAACAGAAGCATTTGCTATTTGTGACACCATGAGTTATGTAAAACCACCAATTCATACAATATGTATTGGTCAAGCTATGGGTACAGCAGCAATGATTTTGTCAGCAGGTACAAAAGGATATCGGGCAAGTTTACCTCATGCTACCATCGTTTTGAATCAAGCAAAAACAGGAGCAAGAGGTCAAGCAACAGATATTTCAATTAGAGCAAAAGAAGTTTTAGCTAATAAGACAACTTTCTTAAATATTCTCTCTAAAAATACGGGTCAATCAGTAGAAAAGATTGCAAAAGATACAGATAGAATGCTGTATATGACCCCAGAAATAGCTAAAGAATATGGTTTAATTGACCAAGTTTTAGCAAGTAGAAAAGAACTACCGAAACCTCTACCTGCTACTCTTTAAATTCTCAATCAAATCAACAATTTTTGGTAAGTAAAAAAGAATTACCAATACAATATATTGACCAGAAAATCAGGTATCAAACCTCCCCCTTTTAAGAGGAGAAAAAAATCAACCTCAGTTAGGAGGTACTGATAACTGGTAACTGATAACTGATAACTGAAATAAGTCCTCAATAAAATCAAACGGAAAAAAGTATTATGCCTATAGGTGTTCCAAGTGTTCCTTATCGTCTTCCTGGTAGTCAGTATGAAAGATGGATAGATATTTATACCCGTCTTGGTCAGGAAAGAATTATCTTTCTTGGTCAAGAAGTTACAGATGCTCTAGCTAATAGAATCGTAGCCTATATGTTGTATTTGGACTCCGACGATCCAAATAAACCCATCTATCTTTATATAAATTCTCCTGGTGGCTCTGTAACAGCAGGATTGGCAATATACGATACTATGCAGTATATCAAAGCAGATGTCATTACTATATGTTTGGGTTTAGCAGCTTCAATGGGATCTTTTTTATTAGCTGCTGGAACTAAAGGTAAAAGACTAGCTTTACCTAACTCCAGAATTATGATTCACCAACCCATGGGAGGTACTCGTGGTCAAGCTACGGATATTGAGATTGAAGCTAAAGAAATTCTGCGCGTTAGATCGGTATTAAATAATATGTTGGCAGAGCGCACAGGTCAATCTTTGGAAAAGATAGAAAAAGATACCGACCGTGACTATTTTATGTCTGCTGAAGAAGCGAAAGAATATGGTCTAATTGACCAAGTAATTGAAGAACGTTAAAGTTAAATGAAAGAACCAGGAAAGAGTAAAAAGAAAGAAGGTAGTTAGTTGAGGAAATAAATCACAACTAACTGAGTATAACTAAATTCAAAAAATATCCTGGAAAGTTAAACTTAAGAACTGATTTATCAAGTAAATATTAAGAGGCTTAATTCCTTGCTATAGCTTGGCGAGTTATTTTAGAGTCAGCGCCAAATTATTAAAAGTAATATAAGACTTTTAGCTAAGTTGACAAATCAGCTCTAAAATCTCCAGAATCAATCAACAGAGAAATAAATAACTCCGGAAAATTTAACTGAACTTTCTTTATTTTTTACTCTTTCCCCATATTTCAAAAGAACGGAGTTAAACTAAATATTTCCACAATTAAATTTAACTAAAGAGAGTATATCCGTAGTCAATCAAAACTATAACGTTATATATTTATTGTGGGAAACTCATCGGTTAAGATAAGTCACACAGAAACAGGGAAAAGGTAAATAATAAATCATTATTTATTCCCAGAAGACTTAAGTAGACAGACTATTATGATGTACTCAAGAGAAACTATAACGTTATAGATTTTTTGTGGGAAACTCATCGGTATACTAAGTCGGAGACAAAAAGGGAAAAGGCAAATAAATAATTATTTCCTCCAATGAAGACTTAAGTAGACAGACTATTATGATGTACTCAAGAGAAACTATAACGTTATAGATTTTTTGTGGGAAACTCATCGGTATACTAAGTCGGAGACAAAAAGGGAAAAGGCAAATAAATAATTATTTCCTCCAATGAAGACTTAAGTAGACAGACTATATGATGTACTTAAGAAAAACTATAACGTTATAAATTTTTTGTGGGAAACTCATGGGTTAAGATAAGTCGGATACAAAAAGGGAAAAGGCAAATAAATAATTATTTCCTCCAATGAAGACTTAAGTAGACAGACTATTATGATGTACTCAAGAGAAACTATAACGTTATAGATTTTTTGTGGGAAACTCATCGGTATACTAAGTCGGAGACAAAAAGGGAAAAGGCAAATAAATAATTATTTCCTCCAATGAGGACTTAATTAGACAGACTATTATGATGTACTCAAGAAAAACTATAACGTTATAGATTTTTTGTAGGAAACTCATGGGTTAAGATAAGTCAGATACAAAAAGGAAAAAAGCAAATAAATCATTCCGGAAATTCTAACTAAACCTTATTTGATCTTCCCAATTCCTTATACTACTGAATACTGAACAAAATAGTAAAGCTAATTAAACCTAAAATATTTAGACAAAGGGAAAAGGCAAATAAATCATTCCGGAAATTCTGACTAAACCTTATTTGATCTTCCCAATTTCCTCAAAATATATGAATATTGCAGATTATTATCGACAATTAGGGCTAAACTTAGGAGCTACTTTAGGAGAAGTAAAAGCTTCTTATCGACGACTAGCAAGAATGTATCACCCAGATGTTAACCCAAAAGATCGGCAAGCTAAAGATAAGTTTATTGCAGTAACAGAAGCTTACAAAATTTTGGTGAAGATTACTCCTGCTCAAACTGAATTAGCATACAATTCCACTCCCACATCAACAACTAATAAAAATTCAAAATCAGAAACTGTATCTTCACAAACTACAGCTCCAAGACCAACAAAAGTTAGGGTAAATCCTAAACAAGAACAAGATAAAAATCAATCTCATACCTCAGAAGTAGAAAACCAACTTAAACAAAATTATTATTTACAATTAAAGCAGTTATTAAAATATAAGAGATACCCTCTGGCTATTACTCTAGTAGAAGGTTTAGCCCAGAGAATGCCTCAAGATTGGGAAGTCCGCCAGTGGCAAGCGATCGCCTATCAACGTTGGGCACGTCACCTCATTAGTGAGAGAAAACTAGATAAGGCCAGAAACTATCTAAAGAAAGCACTTAAAACAGACCCCCAAAACCGCGCTCTCTGGGCGGAAGTAGAACATGATTTTCGTCAATTGGAAAAGATTTATTGATTATTTGTAGATTTGATTCATAATTGTCAGTATAGAAGGGAACAGGGAATAGCAGTCCGACCCCGGGTCGGCGCAAGACGCAAGGGAATGCGCACTAAGAGAGGGAATAGGGAACAGTTGGAAAAACATTTCCTGGTCTAAGATTTATTATCAGTCTATGGTACTAACCAATTCTTGATCAGCCACAGTTATAAAAAATTACTTGAAAATTTAGCGGAGGTAAGGAACATATTAAGAGCTTAACTAGGAACATAAAATATATAGTAGATTCAGTAATTAATGTGGTACAACTGACAGGGTAAATATTTTTTGCTTATTTCCCATCCTATTCCCTAAAACTATGACAGACATAAATCAAGAATTCCAAACAGCTCTCAAATTGCAAAAAGAGGGAAAGTTACAAGAAGCAGAATCAATATACATAAATATACTAAAATCTGATAGTAATCATGTAGCTTCCCTAATTAACCTTGGTTTAATAGAGCAAGGCAAAGGCAAACTAGATGAAGCAACTCAATTTTATAAATATGCTTTTTCCATAGATTCAAATAATATATCCCTACTGTATCTTTTAGCTAGAATTACACAAGAGCTAAACCAATTAAATGAAGCTATTACCTACTGGCAAAAATTAGTAGAACTTAAACCAGATTCCGCTTTAGAATTTTATGGAAATATTGGTAATAGCTTAGTTCAGCAAGGTAGATTTGAGGAAGCACTAAATTATTTTCGTCGTGCCCTAGAAATATCACCTAAGAGTTTTCAAGCTCATCAGGCGATCGGTAATTTACTGATTAGACAAAATAAACTCTTGGAAGCTAAATCAGAATTTAGTAAAGCATTAGAAATTAATCCTAATTATCAAACTGCAAAGGTCTGGTTGACTTTAGTTGATAAGTTACTCAAGGGAGAAAATCTAGTTTCATTCAATTATCAAAACACCCCCATAAAATTTGAAATAACAGGCAAAAATCTAGCAGTAGAAATTGCCAATGTTGGTGGAAATTTTTATGAATTAGGGGAGTTAGAGTTTATCCGGCAGAATCTAAAATCATCAAATCCAGTGATTGTTGATATTGGAGCAAATACAGGGAATCATTTAGTTTACTTTGCTAAAATTATGCAGGCAGCAAAAGTAATTCCCATAGAATTTCATCCAGAAATCATTGCAGCGTTGAAGAAGCACATCTCAATTAATCAAGTTAGTAATGTTGACTTATCTAAATTAGGTTATGGTATTGGCAAAAATCGTGGTAAATCTTTTATAAAAGAACATCCTGCTAAAGATTTATGTTTAACAGAAATCGGCGATAACATTATTAATGGTAAAGAAGTAGTAGTTGTGACTTTAGATGAATTAATTCAAGAAAAAATAGACTTCATCAAAGTTGATGTACAAGGTACAGAAATAGACGCTTTAGCAGGAGCAAAAAATTTGATATCTATTTATCAACCTGATATGCTAGTTGAAGTTGCCAAAAATCATATTAAAGACTTTCGGAATTTTTTAGAAGCAGTCAGATATCAAAATGTTAAGGCGTTTGATCATGGAAGATATGTCAACTTTTATATTGAAAATAGTAACTAAAAGTGATATTTGGATTTGCTACAAGCATAGTGTATTGTAGTCTAAGTATATAAGTAGTTATGCTAAATTAATTACCGAAAAATTGTGGTCACTAGCCTCCCTTTTTAAAGGGATAAAAAAAAAGAGACTATTCCTTATGTCAATATGTCAATCCCGATGCTTTCCTACGGAATGCTGCGCAAACAGCTAGAGGTACTGATAACTGATAACTGAAATGACACATACTGTAAGGCTCAAAAGCCTATATTGAAAAAATCAAACGGAATAAATAATGGTAATCAATTTTGCCCAGGCACTTAGAGCTGATTTATTAAAGTAAATACTAAGAGGCTAAGTTGCTTGTTAGATACTGTTTGTTAAAGGAATCTTAAATCAAGGCTTAGGGTGGGTTAGGTGGCAATACTTATGCTGAGTAACCAAACTTTTAACTGTCCGCCGTAACCTACACAACATATCGAATATTAAACACTCTAGTTGTATGAATATTGGCTTGTGTATTTACTCTCTTAGCCTAGATTTTACCGAAAAATTAAGGTATAAAGCCTCTCCATTCATGGAGAAAAAGCGGTCGTTTCGCGCAGAGACTTAAATTGCTGAGATTTCCGTAGGATGGGATACTTAGGAAACCTAGCCATATCCAATCGACCAAGAGAAGAAAAAAATTTCTTTTAACCAATCCTATCTGTTATAAGAAGAGGTAATAATTAATTATTAATGATTAATTGTAGAAAACTTACGGCATTCGAGGTTCAATGTTTCTGAAAGTCAAGTAAAATAAAAGTTTTCCTGGAGAATACTGCGCAAATAGTTAAGTTAAAGAATCAGCTCTTAGCATTCGTATTTGGATTGTATAGAAAATATCTGGGAAAAAAGTAAAAGAGAGAAAAGTTTTAAACTTGTTATCTAGATTTGGGATTTTTTGACCAATCATTTAGTATTGCTATATCTGAGGAAATCAGACAAAAATCATAGCTATAATTTGCTTTGTGTTTTTCTCTAATTTACTACTTCTAGATTATTTTCTAACCTTAACTTCGATTACTATATGTAAATGTAGACAATAAACTAATGCAAAATTTAATTATCTGGCTAATAATATTTATAGTCAGCTTGTTCGTTCTAATCAAAGCCTCTGACTTCTTTACAGATGCAGCAGAAAAAATAGGTATATCTTTAGGAATTTCTCCTTTTTTAGTAGGGGTGACAATAGTATCAGTAGGAACATCTTTACCAGAGTTAGTATCTTCTATTATAGCAGTAAATCAAAACTCCTCTGAAATTGTTTTTGGTAATGTCGTTGGTTCCAATATTGCTAATATTTTCTTGATTATTGGTACTGCATCATTGATAAGCAGTCCTTTAAGAATACAATATGAACTAATTAATGTAGATTTACCACTATTTGTTGGTTCAGCTTTTTTATTAAGTTTAACAGTTTTAGATAATAACTTTTCTATAAATGAAGCTATTATCTGTATTTTGGGATATGTTGTGTACGTTTTTTATACAATTAGTAGCGGTAAAGAAGAACAGCAGTCAGGAAGCATCAATAGGTCAAAAAAAAGTTTTCCACTCAAACAAATACTAATTGTGATTGTTAGTTCATTATTTGTCTTTTTGGGTGCTACTTATACAATTAAATCTGTTACTAAAATTTCCGAAATATTGCAAATTGGTAAAGAGTTAATTGCTTTAAGTGCAGTTGCCCTTGGTACATCATTACCAGAGCTAATAGTTACTATTTCTGCTGCCAGAAAAGGAAATCCAGAAATTGCAGTAGGAAATGTTTTGGGTTCTAATATTTTTAACTCATTAATGGTAATGGGAATACCAAGATTAACAGGCAAGTTAGAAATTCCTGATGATTTTATTGGTAGTGGATTATTAGTTTTATTAGTAGGAACAATTTTATTCTTTTTTGTCACTCAAGATAAGCAGGTAACTCGTTGGGAAGGATTAATATTTTTCATATTTTATGGATGGTTTATTGGCAACATCTTTGGGTTTGTTTGATATCCTCCGAACCCCCAATACTTGACTTTGTAATTCCTGCAATAATAGGGAGTAATATAAAATTCAGTTATATAGTAATTACAAAATTACTTTACTCTTAATCAGATATTCTATTGAATACGAATTAATGATTCAATAGTTCCAATCCATTCTTTATCCTAATATAGCAGTCGAAGCAAAGATTAGGAAATTTATAAATCCTGAAACCCTTTGACAGTTTACTATTCTCCCTATTTCCTATTCCCTAGTGCGTAGCGCTATACCACAATACCAGTTTGAAAAAAAATACTGCAAGAAGGTGCGTCTAGATCGCAGAGGCTTATAGAAAATTTAAAAAAGGTCGTTAAAGTAAAAAAGGGAATAGGAAAAATCCTTGCTATTTATTTGATTTTCCTACATGGTAAAATCCTGGTTTTCCCTAACTACAAAAAAAAGTTAATCTAGCATTATTTTTTCAAACTGGTATTAAAAAGGAATGCGGTTCAGTTAAGAATTTTTTTTGCAGTTGTGTAATCTAAAAAACTCATCTAATGGTTCAATACCTTATGAGTTTTGGTATTGTCAGAACTGTATTGGCTAAAAAAAAGCTTCTCCAATTCATTTTACCTGAAAATTGGGTTTAAAGCCTCCCCCTTGTAGGGGGACTTTAAAATATGTTTTTCCGTGATAAATATGCA
>NZ_JAAHGT010000248.1 GCF_010672385.1 Okeania sp. SIO2F4 | reverse complement strand
AACTACTGGTTGTAGAGAAAATTTCGAGCTATTGTGAATATCATCTCTAGTTTTTTCAATTAGGGAACGACGATGTAATGAATCTAATATTTCTAGTAAACTAAATTGATTAATCGATTTTAATTCCAGAGTTGATTCATTACTATTCCGATGTTCAAACTTCGGTAACAACAAATCATTTTTTAATTCGGTTATAGCCACAGCATCTCTATTGATAGCCAACCAATATAATACAGATTTTTCTAATTGTGATAAATGTTGAAATTGTCGATTAATAAGATTACAGATATCACCAAATACCCTTGTACCTTGAGCCAGAAAATCATCAACATTACCATCGAATAAATCCAATATAGTAGTTGCGATAACTTTAAGATATAAAGGATTACCACCATAATTATTAATCAACTCTTGTAAATCTGAATCTCTAGTATCAACAATTCCTTTAGCTTTAAAAATTTCCTTGATTTCTGAAATACCCAAACCGCTAATTTGTAATGAACGAACAGGTAACTCTTTACCTTCAATAGCAGCAATTTCCTTTGGCTTCTCTCTAGAAGTAATTAACAAACAACATTGATGATTTGTCTCCCCTACTTTTTGAAAAAATTCACCATAACCCTCATATCCTTCCAGATAATTACCAGCATAATTACCCTCCGAAAAAATAGCATCAACATTATCCATAATTAACAAACAACGTCGATTTTTCAGATACCCAATTAACTTATTAATTATCAGAGTAATATTTTGCCCTAAATCTGTTTCCTCTCCATTAGATAAAACCTGTAATAAATTAGTAATAATTTCTAAAAGTGGTGGTGCATTCCGTAAAGAAAACCAAATTGAACACTCAAAATATTGACTCAAATTTTTAGTAATCTTCGCGGATAAAGTTGTTTTGCCAATTCCACCAATTCCAATTAGTGTAATTAAACGACAACCATCATCTACAACCCATTGTTTGAGTATATTTAATTCTTCAGAACGACCATAAAAAATCGAAACATCTGGAGCTTCATCACAAAAATAATTATTTCGTTGATTATCTCTTGGTTTTTCAACCTTATTATTGACTACATCTAATTTTGCATAATCACTTGGATTTAACTCCAAACCAAAACCACGAAAAAAGCGATCTAAAGTACGTTTATCAACACCAACTTCTCGATGTAAAACTTTAGAAATAGTCGTCGGATCGAGTCTAGTTATTTCACTCAAATTTTCAATAGTATAAGGTTTGACAGAATTTTCTTTACTTTCTTGAATTTGTTGAGCATTATTTAGTTTATGCCATCCCTCATTTGTCAGAATCACTCCTCGTTTACCTCTGCTTCGTCCAGTCATAGTAGAATTACCTATTATTTACCTCTTATTCTTCCTAATCATAAAGATCGTCAATCTGGAAGTTATGGATTTTTATGGAAGTTTTATATTTTTATTGAATTTTTTATTGACTAAAAAACAAGGTCTCAAGCCTTCCCTTTTAACAGGATGAAAAAAATATTCGATTCAGTATTTGAAGCCTCCGACTAATACCAACTTGATAAGTTTTTACTACAAATAGTTAGGGTACTTATTAGAAATAAACTCACCCCTACTTCTCCCAACAGAAGAAGTCATAAGTCAGGAGTCAATAGTCAGAATGAATAGGTTTTATATACTTTTTCGTATTGTAAATAATCTTTATTTGTCAAATACAAATTTCCTATAAAATATTTCAATAGTGCTTATTATTTGTAACATTGTTTTTTAAACATGGTATAAGGTCAGAGATGCTAATGACTGATAACTGATAACTGATAACTGATAACTGAAATAGCCATGCTTTTGTCACAAAAACCTTAGAATTGTTAGGGTTCAGAAAATTTAATGCTGAAATATACAAATAATTTTTTATAAGTTCCCGAACTTCCCTGGTGTTAATAATTAACAGATGCAATGATACTTACATATGGAATTACAAAGAGATGCAAATTTTCCAGTTAATAGTTATTTTGGCAATCTACTTTATCTGTATTAACTGATATTGGTGACATAAAATATGAAATTTCTATCAGAATCAGATTAATAGTCAGGAAAAAACTGTTTTAACTACTGACTACTAAAAATATTTTCCAGTTAATGATTATTTTGGCAATCTATTTCTGTATTAACTGGTATTGGTGACATAAAGTATGAAATTTCTATCAGAATCAGATTAATAGTCAGGAAAAAACTGTTTTAACTACTGACTACTAACTACTGACAACTAAAAATATTTTCCAGTCAATAGTTATTTTGGCAATCTACTTTATCTGTATTAACTGGTATTGGTGACATAAAGTATGAAATTTCTATCAGAATCAGATTAATAGTCAGGAAAAAACTGTTTTAACCACTGACTACTGACTACTAAAAATATTTTCCAGTTAATGATTATTTTGCCAATCTATTTCTGTATTAACTGGTATTGGTAAAATTAGGTATGAAATTTCTATCAGAATCAGATGAATAGTCAGGAAAAAACTGTTTTAACTACTGACTACTAACTACTGACAACTAAAAATATTTTCCAGTCAATAGTTATTTTGGCAATCTACTTTATCTGTATTAACTGGTATTGGTGACATAAAGTATGAAATTTCTATCAGAATCAGATTAATAGTCAGGAAAAAACTGTTTTAACCACTGACTACTGACTACTGACAACTAAAAATATTTTCCAGTTAATGATTATTTTGCCAATCTATTTCTGTATTAACTGGTATTAGTGACATAAAGTATGAAATTTCTATCAAAATCAGATGAATAGTCAGGAAAAAACTGTTTTAACCACTGACTACTGACAACTAAAAATATTTTCCAGTTAATGATTATTTTGCCAATCTATTTCTGTATTAACTGGTATGAGTGACATAAAGTATGAAATTTCTATCACAATCAGATGAATAGTCAGGAAAAAACTGTTTTAACCACTGACAACTAAAAAAATTTTCCAGTTAATGATTATTTTGCCAATCTATTTCTGTATTAACTGGTATGAGTGACATAAAGTATGAAATTTCTATCACAATCAGATGAATAGTCAGGAAAAAACTGTTTTAACCACTGACAACTAAAAAAATTTTCCAGTTAATGACTATTTTGGCAATCTATTTCTGTATTAACTGGTATTGGTGAAATCAGGTATGAAATTTCTATCAGAATCAGATGAATAGTCAGGAAAAAAACTGTTTTAACCACTGACTATTAACTACTAACTACTGCACGAGCAATTCGCGTTTGCGGAGCATTCCGTAGGAAATTTCCCCTACTAAAAATAATACAATCATTCACCAACACCAATTAACTAATACTTAACCAATGGCGAACTTGATAATTAATCAATTTAGCTTTATTGCCTCTTTTTACCAATGGCGAACTCGATCATTTACAATTGATAATTAGAAATAGCTTTTATTAATCAATAATTGAGATTTTCGTGATATTTTTCATTATCAATTTGAAAAAAAATCCCTATATTCAATTCCGTTACGGTTTTAATCAGAGGTAACCATCAATTATCCATTATCAATTATCCATTATCAATTAATGAAACGAGGTACATAATGACTCAAATTAACACCGATAATCTACCATTGTGGGTTCAAGATAGAGAGAAAGTATTACAATCCAGTCAGAATGTAAAATGGCGTAATGGAGCAGCACCAAATTACACTACTTCTACTAAAAATCTAGCCAAAGAAAGTAAATATAACCACCCAGAAAACTCTCTTGAATCAATTGTACAAAACTTAGTAAGAACATTCGATATTGAAGCAAATTTCAAAACAAATCCTCAAGACTGGTTAACTGTAGTTCAAGATAAATTCCGCATGAGTACAAACGGTGGAACTAATTATCAATTACAAGATTTAATCAACTCAGGTACTTACAAATTATTGATAGGTAATACTCAACATTACAAAGCCTCAGAAGAAAGTTTTGAGACTTCCACAAATCTCTTTCATACAGCATTTCCCGAAGGTTTTTTATGGGAAGTCGTAGAAGTTTACTCTCCACCACCAACAATTGTTGTTAAATGGAGACATTGGGGACATTTTCGAGGAAATTATAAAGATTATGTTTCCACAGGAGAGACAATTGAAGTTATTGGAATAAGTATTGTCAAAGTTGATGAGGATTTAAAGATTCTTTCATTAGAACACTATTATGACAATACAAAATTTTTAGATAGTCTAACATCCGGTGGTAAAGCTATTGCTCAAAAGCAACAACAATCATCTGGAGAAACACAAACTTCTAATTCCTTACAACAGAAATTTATGGGTTTTATAAAAAACTTTTTGCGACTGAAAAAAAATCCGAAAGTCTCTAATTATCGAGTAAGTCGCTGTCCTTTTGCAGCTTTTATACAGTAATACTAAATCCGGTTTATAAGACTTCTTGCAGAATTCAGGGAATAGGAAATAGGTATGGAGGAAATAGGGGGGATAAAATTGTTTATTCTATATCTTGAATTGGTTTAATTAAAAATTTTGCCAGAGGTTTGTAGAATCCATTTGCTATCTTTGTCCGCGATTAAATTTTAGAGTTATAGTCGGCAGTGGAATAGAGGCAATACACCGAAAAGATTGAAAAATACTTCCCTACTTCCTTATTCCCCGACTCCCTTATTTTTAAGATTAGAATCAGATTTTTCCCCTCATCAAATCTTTTTATCCATCGCTCCTTAGTAGAAAACCACAAACATTTTCATTTTCTAAAGCTCCTAAAAAAATCGCCGCGTCAAAGGATTTTCCCTTGCATCCTCAGAATTTTTCTGATATCATAAAAACTGTCAGGGGTAACTCGCCCATACACATGACTTTTTATTCAACCCAAATTCCTTGTTCAGAAGCGATCGCCCTATTCAAGAATTCCGCCTCAGAACAATACCAGAAATATTTTCATTTTCAGAGAGCTTCCCATAAACTATATGCTTATTTTTGCCCGCTCAAATCTTTCCATCCATAGTTTGCTCCTAGGGTAGAAAACCACAAACATTTTCATTTTCTAAAGCTCCTAAAAAAATCGCCGCGTCAAAGGATTTTCCCTTGCATCCTCAGAATTTTTCTGATATCATAAAAACTACGAGGGGTAGCTCGCTCATACACATGACTTTTTATTCAACCCTATTATTAAGAAGCGATCGCCCTATTCAGGAATTCTGCCTCAGAACAATACCAGAAATATTTTCATCAAAAACCGGGTATCAAAGGAATTAAAGACTATTTGAGCAAACCCTAAATACTTATACCAATTCACCTTAAGAATGTCACAAATAGTTTCAAACTTTGGTGTTGCTGAATCAAGGTATGAAAATCAAAAATGAATAATTTCAAATACTTTTTTATTCAATAGTTTAGGAATTGCCAAAAAATACAAATCATACCCACCCATCAGCAACCCCTAAACTTTAAATGTCAAATAAAATAATTGCCTGAAACTGTTGTTTTGTCAAAGTTTTTAGCCTATAAAATCTGGCATTCTCAATTCTAAATTCTCAATTCCGTGAAAAAGTTTTTAGCCTATAAAATCTGGCATTCTCAATTCTAAATTCTCAATTATGAATTCCGTGAAAAAGTTTTTAGCCTGTAAAATCTGGCATTCTAAATTCTCAATTATGAATTCCGTGAAAAAGTTTTTAGCCTGTAAAATCTGGCATTCTAAATTCTCAATTATGAATTCCGTCAAAAAGTTTTTAGCCTATAAAATCTGGCATTCTAAATTCTCAATTCTGAATTCCGTCAAAAAGTTTTTAGCCTATAAAATCTGGCATTCTCAATTCTCAATTATGAATTCCGTGAGAAAGTTTTTAGCATATAAAATCTGGCATTTTGAATTATAAATTCTGAATTCCGTGAAAAAATTTTTAGCCTATAAAATCTGGCATTCTCAATTCAGAATTCAGAATTCTGAATTCCGTCAAAAAGTTTTTAGCCTGTAAAATCTGGCATTCTCAATTCTCAATTCTGAATTCCGTCAAAAAGTTTTTAGCCTATAAAATCTGGCATTCTCAATTCTCAATTCTCAATTCTCAATTCCGTGAGAAAGTTTTTAGTCTATAAAATCTGGCATTCTCAATTCTCAATTCTGAATTCCGTGAGAAAGTTTTTAGCATATAAAATCTGGCATTCTCAATTCTCAATTCTCAATTCTCAATTCTGAATTCCGTGAGAAAGTTTTTAGCATATAAAATCTGGCATTCTCAATTCTCAATTCTCAATTCTCAATTCCGTGAGAAAGTTTTTAGCCTATAAAATCTGGCATTCTCAATTCTCAATTCTCAATTCTCAATTCTCAATTCCGTAAAAAAGTTTTTAGCCTATAAAATCAGGCATTTTGAATTCTCAATTCTAAATTCTAAATTCTGAAATTAAATTGGTGGTAACTCCAAAGATATTTGCCCTAATAAACCCTTGCGAAAATCATCCAAAATACGTCTAGAAGTACGCTCAATATCTCCTTGATGAATCCGATCTGCTACCTCATGTAAATAACCTTCACCTGTATAACTATTAGCATTCAAACCATAACGAGACTCCAAACAAAAAGCAGAAACAAAACCATTACTATCAACCTCTAAAGACATTAATAAATCAATCAAACTAGCAGCTATTAATTGATTATCATAAGCAGCATCCCCAATATCCTCACAAATAGCCAACTTAATCGCATCCTCCTCATTTTTAATCCTACTAGGAATTACCCCAGGAGCATCCAACAATTCAATCTCATCAGAAATGCGTACCCATCTTAATTGCTTAGTCACACCAGCACGTCTAGCACTCTCAACAACCTTCCTCTTCAACAACCTATTAATCAGAGCAGACTTTCCCACATTAGGAAAACCAATAACCACAGCACGGACAGGCCGAGGTAACATCCCGCGATCGCGCCGTCTCTGATTAACAGCACGGCCAGCTTCCCTCGCTGCCTTGGCCAAACTCTTCACTCCATCACCCAACTTAGCATTAGTAAAATAAGGCACTTGCCCCTCACCCTCAAACCATTCCTGCCATCTTTTCATAAGTTCCACAGGAATCATATCCATCCGATTTAATACCAAAACTCGTGCTTTAGTACCCACCCACTCAGATACCTGGGGATGGTTAGTAGTAAGTGGAATACGAGCATCTCGAACCTCCAGAACCACATCAACCCGTTTCAGTTGTTCCTTAAGATTTCGTTCGGCCTTCGCAATATGGCCTGGATACCATTGAATAGTCATTAATTTAGAATTTAGAATGAGCGAATTTAGAATTACCTCTTCTGATAAATTAAGAGGATTGGAACACAAGAATTTAGAATGAGCGAATTTAGAATGAGCGAATTATACCAATTTTAAAAAAGAATGCTACAAAAAGGTAGATATTAATCGGATATACTTAAAAATAGCTGCTCCAGTTAATTTGAGATAGTTATATCTATTTTTTTCCCTTTTTTTAAAAATTTACCCCTTCTTCCTTCTTCCCTATTCCTTCTTTCTTACTTCTACCATTTGTAACAAACATTTATCAAATTGGTATTACCTCTTCTGATAAATTAAGAGGATTGGATCAAAGGATTTTTTTTCTTCTCTTGGTCTCATAGATATGGCGCAGGTTTCCTCAGCATCCCATCCTTCGGAATGCTCCGCAAACGACCGCTTTTTCTCCATGAATAGAGAGGCTTTATACCTGAATTTTTCGGTAATTATTGGGAGTACCAGTGCCCAAATGGTCAAATAAATTTAGGATCATAACTTGCATTATTCAGATGTAGCATCTTAATTGTGATTGAGGGAAATCTTGTATGCAAATTACCAATACGATTCATTTCCGAAACCTAAAAGGAGATATTTTTGGCGGGTTAACTGCCGCAGTGGTGGCCTTACCAATGGCACTAGCTTTCGGAATTGCTTCTGGAGCAGGTGCTGCTGCTGGGTTGTGGGGAGCAATCTTAGTCGGATTTTTTGCCGCCTTATTTGGTGGCACTCCTAGTCTGATCTCCGAACCCACTGGACCGATGACCGTCATTGTCACCGCTGTTATCGCCGAATTAATGGCCGTAAATCCCGAAAGTGGTCTGGCCATGGCCTTTACCGTGGTGATGATGGCCGGTATCTTTCAAATCCTATTTGGAGTCCTGCGGTTGGGGAAGTATATTACCATGCTCCCTTATAACGTCATTTCTGGTTTTATGACAGGAATTGGCGTTATTTTGATTTTTTTGCAAATTGCACCGTTTATCGGTCAAGAAACCCCCTCTGGTGGAGTAATTGGTGTGATTAAGGCTTTCCCTAATTTGATTGCCAATATTAATCCATGGGAAACATTGTTAGGGTTAATTACTCTAGGAATTTTGTTCTTTTGTCCTGCAAAACTAAAAAAGTTAGTCCCTCCTCAACTAATAGCTTTGATAATTGGTACAGCGATTTCTTTAATTTTCTTTGGAAACATTGAAATTCGGACGATCGCTACAATTGGAGAAATTACCCCCGGTTTGCCACAACTGCAAATGCCTACATTTACCGCTGAAAATTTACGGTTAATGTTTGTAAATGCCATGGTTTTGGGTATGGTAGGTTCTATTGATTGCCTATTAACTTGTTTGGTATCAGATAGTTTGACCAGAACTGAACATAAATCTAATAAAGAATTAATCAGTCAAGGGGTGGCTAACTTAATTACAGGTTTATGTGGTGGAATTGCTGGTTCTGGAGCAACAACGGCAACTGTAGTTAGTATCCAAGCAGGGGGACGCACCGCTTTAGCTGGCATTAGTCGCGCTTTAGCACTGTTAATTGTTGTGTTATGGGCAGCACCTTTAACTTCCGGAATTCCTCTAGCTGTATTAGCAGGAATTGTCTTAAAGGTGGGAATTGATATTATTGATTGGGGTTTCCTCAAACGGGTTCACAAAATTTCTTGGAAGGCTGCCGGAATTGTTTATAGTGTGGTGCTCCTCACGGTATTTGTGGATTTAATGGTGGCCGTTGCGGTGGGAGTTTTTATCGCGAATATTTTAACCATTGAACGTCTCGAAGAAATGCAATCTCAGTCTGTAAAAGCGATTACTGATGCGGACGATCAAATCGTAATGAATGAAGAAGAAAAGCAAATTTTGGAATTGGCAAATGGCCGAGTTTTACTGTTTCATTTGAGCGGGCCAATGATTTTTGGAGTAGCCAAAGCAATTTCCAGAGAGCATAGTGCCATTAGTAATTATGATGTGTTGATTGTCGATTTGAGTGAAGTGCCAATTCTAGGGGTGACTTCTTCTTTGGCCATTGAAAATGCCATTCAAGAGGCAATCGATGCTGGACGAGATATAATTATGGTTGGAGCAACTGGAAAGGTCAAACGTCGGTTAGAAAATCTGGGAATTGCTGGCTTAATTGCAGAAAATTACTGGATGGGCGATCGCCTAACTGCACTTAAGGAAGGTTTACAAATAGTGAAGCAAAAAGAAGGCTCTAGCTATGAAAATATCCAAAAACCTGCTTTTCCCAGTTCTTAATCCTATGTTGATCGCAGAAACCGGATTTTTCCCAACTAGATTTGGCAAGGGGTCTCCCGTTATAATCGGGCGATTTAACGGGAGGGGAATTGCTCAGAGCAAATTAAACAGAAAAAATGGCGGGAGGAAAGTTCCCGGAAGATTTATCCCCTGGTTGAATAACGACACGCGGGTAATAAAGCGGCGTAAAAGTTTGCTATGCTAGAGGAATAAGGAACAAGGTTTGTCGCCATGACAAGAGCGGACTTTGCGGTGAAATTCCGGTGGACACCTGCAAGGGGAATTGATTTCTTACGACGGCTCAAAGCAAGTAGGCAGCTAGAGCAGCGAGAAGATTGCTCCAACACCGCCTAGTAAAACCACTCTTTTAGCTAAAAAAAAGTAGACTCACAGCTAGATTTCGGTCTATGCCGAGAAGTTTAGAAGTCTGCCCTTCAGGCTTTAAGCAAATGTGGATTTATCCCATTTGCGGTGGGTTAGCCACGGAATCCAGGGTGTTTCAACCCCTGGAGATGTCAAAGGTGTCGATTAATGTTCAACATATTCCTTTAATTGCTCAATAGTTACACCTGGTGCAACTAGCAACAAAAGCTGTAGGTATTGATGTAGGCTTAAAAGAGTTCTTAACTAACAATACTGGTAAGACTGTTTTTGTACCTAAATTCTATAGAAAATCTCAATCTAATAAATGCAAGAAAGCATCGAATTCTATCTATAAAAGAAATTGGGTCAAACAACTGGAACAAGGCACATTGATAATTAATAATTAATAATTAATAATTAATAATTAATTATTAGAAGAATTTAATTTGACTAAATAAACTTCTAATAATTAATAATTGGTGAATAATTAGTTTCCTTCTTTCATTATTAATTATTCATTGAATACATATTGCCAGGCAAAGAGAAGATTTTCACTTAAAAACTGCTCATAAATTAGTTAAAGAATATGACCTAATTGCTGAAGAATACCTTCACATTAAAGGTTTAGCTAGAAACACGAAACTATCAAAATCAATTTATGATGTAGCTTGGGGTGCTTTTATTGAAAAATTGAACGCAGTAGCGGTAAAGCGCGGTGTTCATATAATTAAAGTTAACCCCAATCATACATCACACTCATTGCAGTAATTGTTGTCAAAAAGTACCTAAAACTTTATCAGTTAGAACTCACTGTTGTCCTAAATGTAAAATAGTTTTAGATAGAGATGAAAATGCTGCAATTAATATCATGTCCGGATAAGAGCGTGATGAAAACACTTTTTTCCCTATCTCCTGTCTCCTGTCTGCTGTCTCCTGCCTAATTATTTATAACTGTTCAACCGGACATGATTAGGACTGACGCAGAGACCATCTATGTAGTGTTAAAAACCATAGCGCTACAGTTTTTGTACTCTATATATAGTACCCCTGCGTAAGTCCTGATGATATAACATATTAATTGACATCCTCCCGACGCTGCACTTGCGTGACAGCGCGGGATTCCCTAGCATTGCTAGCAGGGGCTTTCTGCTTCATAGCACCCGTATAAGCAAGATTTACTCTCTATGTGCTTCGCCTCACGGGGTGACAAGCTAGTTGAAAGCTATATATAGAGACGAATTTGCGTTCGGGAACTGAAGAATACTTCAACTAAAATCAAACTCTTATTGAGAATGAATGAGGTGTAGTGCGTTAGCTCTTC
>NZ_JAAHGT010000247.1 GCF_010672385.1 Okeania sp. SIO2F4 | reverse complement strand
AAGTAATTTGTACCTGAAATTTTACTTTCTCCATAGCAAGAGGTTTTAGTTCTTCTACCAAATGTGTTTCTAATTTAACAGCAGCATTATGACGCTGCACACTAAGTTCGCTACATTTGTTTTGTAATTCTTTTTGAGCTTCCAAGTATACTTTTTCTAGTGCTTCGAGAGACTCTCCTCCTTCAAGTAGTTCTTTAAGTTCTGCTTGTATTTTGTGATAATAATTAATAGCTTCTTCTAGGGTAGGACCATATTTGCGACAAATTTGTTTAAGTTCTTGAATTCTTTCTTCTACATCCTGCAATCTTTGAGGATCTGCTTCTAATTGCTCCCCATAACTGCTAATTTGTCGGCTAGCTTCAATAACTTGAGCTAGAGCTTCACTAATCATTTCTGATATAGGTTGTAATGTATAATCGTAGTTTACCATATCATTTAATATGGTTTCTGTTTCTCCTAAAAGGTCTGCTGCTGCTGAATTATCGCCTTCATTTTGATATAGAGCTTGATATATTTGATAACTTTGATGTTGAAGTTCAACTGCATGACTAAGACGTTGACTTTCTTGTGTTAGTTGTTCTAATTCTTGAGGTTCGCTAAGATTAGCTTTATCTAATTCTTGTACTTGGTATTCTAATAAATCTATTCTTTGTAAACGTTGCTTCTCTGACTGGCGACGGTTTTCTAATGCTGCTTTGGCTTTTTGAGCTTTTTGATAGGTAATATTTACTGCTTCTCTACATTTTAGTAGGGGATGACCACCATATAAATCAAGCCATTCTCTTTGGAGATTAGGATTTCCTAATTGTAAAGTTTGGCCTTGAGCTGTAATTTCTACTAGGCGATCGCGAAGTTGGTCCATTATTTTCCGGTTAACTAGGATGCCATTGACACGAGACCTTGTCCGTAGGGAGTCTTGGGCTACAATAATTTCGCGACTACAAACTATTAATGCACCATCTACTGGATCTATTTCTTGACTACTTAACCATTCAGCTAGAGATGGGTTGAGTTCAAAGGTTGCTTCTAGGGTGGCTCGTTTAGTTCCTGTTCTGATGATACGGCGATCTATTTTAGCACCTAGAGTGGCATTAATAGCATCTAGGATAATGGACTTACCAGCACCTGTTTCACCTGTGAATACATTTAGACCGGAGCCTAATTCTAAGTCTAGATGGTCTATGAGGGCAAAGTTATTAATGCAAAGAGATATTAGCATTTATTCAAGGAAGGAATAGGGAATAAGGAATAAGGAATAAGGAAGAAGTAATTAAGAGAAGATTAAATGTTTGCCTTTGACTTTTATCCTTCCTCTTTTGAGCAAAGCGAGTTAAGTCAAAAGTCAGAAATAATTTTTTAGTTTATAGTTTGAATCCCCAATTTTCCTGGAGGTCTTCAAAATAAAATTCTAATTATAATAGATACATCAAAAGAACAAGTTAAGGTCATGCTTGATGTTCTTCTGACTAAAGATTATTTTTTCTATCTTTGGCAAAACCTCATTTCATCAGACTAGCAAAATCTGACAAATTAAATAGGGTTTATATATTATCAATTGCCGGAATTATTTGTTTGCAAAAGATTATTTTGACAAGTTTTATAACCCTGTTTAGGCACTTTATTTTGTAGTCTATTTCTAGTAGAATGATATTCTAGATGATGGCTGGATGAATATGAGTCAGTTTTCCAATAATTTTTATATAGTTGTGCTATCTACTCTAGATTACTATTAATAATCAGTAATCACCATAATTTTTATCGTGTTTTAACAAAGATTTTCTGTATGAGTAACAATATAGTTGCTATTAGGACTAAAATTGACTGAGTTATAGCATTTTTAAATCTGGGTGAGATACACAAGTTTTTGATTTTTGGCAACAGAGAAAAGAGGGAATCGAAGAGATAATAGGGATAAAAAGAGGGAATCGAAAAGAAAGGTACTATTTCTCATTCTTTAGAGAATCACTATATAAATGAGACTTTGATAGATATTTTTCAATAACTTGCTACCGATAATTGATTTTAGCTAACCCTCTTCAGAGGTAATTATTAATTATTATAGCGGTTTTCATGTTTCATAGAATACAACTATTTCTGCAATTTATTAAACTTTAGGTATATATAGAATTTTTACTGTAGTCAACATGAGTGAAAACCGCTGTAATTGTTGAAAGATAATTGACATGAGATAGAAGAATTGGCTTGTAGGATTTTTGGGCTTGATAAATTATATTTAAACTATCTAAATATTAGGAGAGTAATACTATTTATCTGTAACAATGCACTTAATAATTCTTACCCAGACTTGAATTTTACTGACAGCTGAATGTTGTTGAAGTTAGAAGTCCGTAGGGGCGAATGACCATTCACCCCTACATTCTTGTTGTGAGTATATTTGAGAAGAGCGAGAATCTCCGCACCAGTAATGGCGACTGCTATATCTTTTATTAAGTGCAACTTCATGGAGAAATGATATTAGGTGTTTCGCTGCGCGACATGAAACCCGTAGCGGTGCGTAGCACTATCGCCACTGAGGCAGTTTATCTAAAATCTAAAAACTAAAGCGCAATAGTTAAATTAATCATCAACTAAACTCAGGTGGGTCGATCGCTTAGCAGTGCGTAGCACTATCGCCACTGAGGCAGTTTATCTAAAATCTAAAAACTAGAGCGCAATAGTTAAATTAATCATCAACTAAACTCAGGTGGGGCGTTTCGCTGCGCGACATGAAACCCGTAGCGGTGCGTAGCATTATCGCCACTGAGGCAGTTTATCTAAAATCTAAAAACTAAAGCGCAATAGTTAGGGGTTGCACATTAAAGAATGATAATAGATTTTCAACTGTACATATATTGAGGAAAGAATTATTCAAAAATATCTACTTTCAGATTTCATCATTCCTGATTGTGCAACCCCCAATAGTTAAATTAATTATCAACTAAACTCAGGTCAGGCGTTTCACTGCGTTTCATGTCGCGCAGCGGTGCGTAGCACTATCGCCACTGAGACAGTTTATCTAAAATCTAAAAACTAAAGCGCAATAGTTAAATTAATCATCAATAAAAATGAAGCTCTTCCATTTCTTTGTAATAATGCACTTAATAATTTTTACCCAGACCTGAATTTTACTGATAGTTGTTATCTTTTATTAAGTGCAACTTCATGGAGAAATTGTATAAGTAGAAATGTTAGATAATTAATGTCTCTACTGTCATAATTAATATTGATTTTAGATCTATTTATTTCGATGTTTTGATAAGTTATCGTGACAAATTAATTACACATCTATACAAACTGAATTATTGGCATTTTAAAGATGGCAGAGAATGAGAATAGTTCATTAATGGATAATGGATAATGGATAATTACCTCTGGTTAAAACCGTTCGGGAATTGAATATAAGGAAATTCAAGAGCATTTTTATCGAGGGGAGATTGGATATGGCGTACTTCGGAGCGGCTCTGTCAAGAGCGGGAAACCTCGCCATCCCATCCTACGGAATGCTTCGCAAACGACCGCTTTTTCCCCTTTCAAGGGGAGGCTAATAAAGCTGAATAATTAATAATTAATAATTAATAATTATTAATTATTCGGTAAATAATTTTGTTTAGCTACTTATGTAGCTATTACTGATTTTTTGTCTATAATTTAAGTAGATAAATTAATTAAGTCTGAGGTAATGTTATGACTCCAAATCCTGCGATAATGAGAGCCGTAGAGAATTTGGACTACCGCGTTACTGTGGGAGATGTAGCAGCTCAAGCTGGATTAGATGTGAAAGTGGCAGAACAGGGATTATTAGCTTTAGCTACAGATAGTGGTGGTCATTTACAAGTATCAGAATCAGGGGAAATTGCTTATTTATTTCCTGATAATTTTAGAGATGTTTTACGCAATAAATTATGGCGGTTAAGATTAAGAGAATGGTGGGAAAAAGTTTGGCGGATATTGTTTTATTTGATTAGAATTTCTTTTGGGATTTTATTGATACTTTCTTTGGTAATTATAATGGTTGCTATTGCCATTATTGTTATTTCAATTAATTCTAGTAGCGAACGAAATGACTCTGGTGGTGGGGGTAATAATTCGGGTGGTGGAATGGTATTTTTCCCCCGGTTTGGATTTAATCCTTATTGGCTTTGGTGGTTTGATTGGGGATATTACGATCGACCCTATAGATATCAACGACAAAGGGAAAGACAAAGACAAACATCTCGAACTTCAGGCAAAGAAAACGAGATGAATTTTTTGGAGGCTGTATTTTCTTTTCTATTTGGAGATGGGAACCCTAATTACAATTTAGATGAGCAACGTTGGCAGGCGATCGCTACTGTAATTAAAAATAATCAAGGGGCGGTAGTTGCGGAACAAATTGCTCCTTATTTAGATGATTTAGGAAAAGGATATGCTCTGGAATATGAGGAGTATATTTTACCAGTATTAATTCGTTTTAATGGTCGTCCGGAAGTTAGTCCAGATGGTCAAATTGTGTATCATTTTCCTGAGTTACAAACAACAGCAAAAGAGTGGCATTCTCAACCTGTTTCTGCTTATTTGAAGGAAAAACCTTGGCGGTTTAGTGAGGCAAATTCTGGTCAAATAATGTTAGCAACTGGATTAGGTGCTGTTAATTTTGTTGGTGCTTTAGTTTTGGGTTCGTTGTTAAAAGATGGTACAGTGGTAGCTCAGATTGGAGGATTTATTAGTTTTGTTGAAATTATTTATCCTTTGCTATTGGCTTATGGTATTAGTTTTTTAGTATTACCATTAATTCGTTATTTTTGGGTACAATGGCGTAACGGTAAAGTTAATAAACGGAATCAACAAAGGCAAAACAGGGCTATTGCTTTAAACCAGACTAATAATCTGTTAAGTCGGAAAATTGAGTATGCTAGAGAATTTGCCAAAGAAACGATTATTAGTAATCAAGATTTAGCTTATAC
Source organism: Okeania sp. SIO2F4 (assembly GCF_010672385.1). Lineage (GTDB taxonomy): Bacteria > Cyanobacteriota > Cyanobacteriia > Cyanobacteriales > Microcoleaceae > Trichodesmium. The sequence goes on along the minus strand of NZ_JAAHGT010000247.1, from coordinate 6,274 downwards.
AACGGAAAAGAATGTGCTAGAACAGGAGGCTGAACAGACAGATAAAATTGATGCTGAATGGCAAAGAAGATTATATCAATCAGATGCTGAAGATATTAGCTGAAATTCTTAAGTATCGATAGTTTATATTGTAGTTTTAGGACGTTTAAATATGAGGTAATTATCGTCAGATTTTGAGTTATGACTAAAAGTTACTAATTCCCATCCTTCATTACCCAAATGATTAACTAATTCATACAATGTTCTGTCTTTCCATTCTCGCCGTTCTTTACCGTTTATATATATGTTAATCAGTTTATCCCCAAAAGGATAAGGGCTTGCTTCTACTAATAGATATTCCCACTTTTGCATTTGTTATCTAATAATATGGAACCATTTATGCGAAAATTTTTCAGAGGTGCGAGGGCAAAGATAATATTATAGTAATTAACAGGTCGTATATTAGCTGTCAGTTTTTTTCTCCCTAATATTACCTTGGCTTCAAGGCTGTTTAATCTACTTAATTAATATACCAAAGCCTAACTTTATATATAGCAGTTATCAAGTTAATAAAATAGATATATTTTTTGCCTTTTCCTCATTTCAGTTGTTTTTTATCTCAAATAAAGATATAAGAGGCTGTTTGTAAAATAAGTCGAATGAGAGCATACGAGTGACTAAAATCTAAAAGCGATAGTACTTCAAGAGATTGAAATTTGGTAGATACCAGAGGTGGAAAGATATAAAAGATATATATATTCCCAGATTTTTAACTGACAAATAGTTGTCTTGATTTCTTCCTCCCTCCATACCTGTTCCCAGTTAAGTGTTCCCTACCTCCTTTTTATATTTCCTTTACAAACAGTCTCTAAGACTTTACTTATCCGATCAATAATTGAAACCAAGTAAATTTCCGCACTTAAAAATGTACCATGTCTAATGGAGTATTCAGGATAAATTTGGCAAAAAATTACTTTCAGAAGGCAAAAAAACTGAGTAAGACCAGTTTCAAAAAATATTGCTAGATTAACTTTTTTTTAGCAGGAGTCAGGATTCAGGACAAGGGAGAGGTCAGCTTGATAATTATGGTCAAATTAAATTTGAGGGCTGGTTTTTCCCTATTCCCAGATCGGGTGTTCCCTATTGTCTATTTCAAGTCAAAATTGAAAAAATTATAATTGATTTTGACAACTTTGTATATTTCTAATTTATAGCACTTTTGACTTGAATTGAACAAATAACTTCAGCTATAATTACCTTTAAACTAAAGTATCTGGACTCTATATAACCCATTTTGGCTCTATTGATGTACTTAGGCATCATGTAAAAATAAGTTCTACAAATTTTATCTAAAATAAATTGTGAAATCTAGCTTACATAAAAAAAAATGTTCAGGTTATTCTTGCCAATGGATAATTGATAATTGATAATTAATCAATTCGGCTTTATTGCCTTCTATTTCAAGAGAAAAAGCGGTCGTTTAGCTTCGCGACATGAAAGGCGTTTGCGGAGCATTCCGTAGGATAGCTTTCCGTAGGATGGGATGGCGAGGAAACCTCGCTTGCCTCCAATCGACCAAGAGAAAAGAACAAGTGATTTCCTTAGATTCAATCAAGTACGGTTAAAACCCGAGGTAATTATCCATTATTCATTATCCATTATCAATTAATGAAACGACTCCTTAAATATAGGGTAGATGGAGAGATAGGAAGATAGTGAATATGGGGTATTTTTCTAACTGCTTGGTGCGCGTTCCCTTGCGCTGTGCAACGGTGAGTGCATTGCGTTGGGCGGGTTTCCCGACAGTCACGCAACTGCCATTCGCGTAGCGTCTCTGAAATAGATACCCGAAGGTCGTGGGGTCGCAGGAGCTTTTTTCCCTATTAGACATAGGCGTGATAATCAAAAATCAAATCAATCCCATACGGATAAATCATCAATTCTTTCCCCCTACTCCCCTGCGGGCGATTCGCGAATCGCCCCTACTCCCCACTCCCTCTTTTGCGGAGAAGTCTATTCTATTTCTCGCTCTCCAGACTTCTGACTCCTGAGTTCTGACTCCTATGCCAAAAACCCGCAACACGTGCAAAGATACCAAATCGCTTCTATAATAAATGAAAACTTCTATAACTCCGCATTTGATGATAAATCTAGACTTGAAAAAACTGCTCAACAATTAACTAATCAATAAATTCTATATTCTGTAAAATTTATTTGTTTCGGAATGATTTTTGTGTTCTCCTGATGTAAATCAAGCTAATCTCTTTGTTTGTTGATACACTATCAGCTTCTGATATTTTTTTCAGACAATAAAAATAGAGTTAATTATTCAGGAGTATCACCTAAGTTTAAGTCTTAGCGGACATCAATTCTCGCTAAAGTTGCGCCTTGATAATAGTACAATAAAATCTGGTGGTAATTATATCCATTCCGAGCTAAATTATAAGCTCCCCATTGACTCATTCCTACGGCATGACCAAAACCTTTTCCAATAATTTGGAAACTGGTAGGGATTTTTTGACCTTCAGTTTTCTTCGCACTAACAGTAAATCTTGTACTTTTTAATCCTAAAGCTGCCGTAATATCTGTACCTTCAACAGTTTTAACCCCCGCATCTCCTAAAACTTTCATAGTAGTAACACTGCCGTGGGGAGTAGTAATCTGGGGTGTCATAGAAAGAATATTTCCAACTCCTGGGATTCGTTGCTTTAGTTCTGCTTGAGAAAATGATTCAGTCCATTCATAAACTGGGGCATCTTGGTCGAAGTCAGGAACAGCACGGAGGTAGGGCAGTGGGTTTGACCAAACATCTTCTACATTTTCTGTGTGTCCTCCAGAAGATGAATGAAATAAGGCCAAAATAATTTGACCATTGTAGGTAAGCACTTGGCCTTGAGTGGCATCAACAGCAGCGTAAGTTCCTGGAGATTCTGTTTTAATTCCTTGATAAACTTGCCAGAATTGGTCATTACCCAGATCATAGAAATTGTTGCTGTTTTCTTGACGTTTATTCAGGGCGTAAGACCGGGCAGCAACGGCCTGAGCTTTTAGGGCTTCTTGTGGCCAGTTGCCATTCATTTCTGCTCCAATAACACTATAGAGATATTCTTCAAAGTTTACATAGTTAATAGCAGTTATACCTCCTTTGTGGGGGATAAGATGGGTGCGGCCTCGATACCAGCGATCGCCTATCCACACATAACCTTCTCCTTTGGGTTCGATCCACATTTGACCGGAGACCCAGTTGGCCAAAGCTACTTTTCCTGATTGAAGTTCTGCTGCAAAACCTTTAGTTGGTTTTAATTCACCAATTGCTCTACCTGCACCGTCTCTAACTATGGCGTTTGTGGAACTCCCTACTTTAACTTCTTTTACCCCTTCTTGAATGGCAATTCGCAAAACTAGGGAGGCTTGGGCAGGGGCAATCATTAGTACCCATGCTAGAATAGATATCCACCAATAGTGTTTTAATGGTTTATTAGTACGAGTAATAAAAGAAATAAACAATAATCCAGAACTCATATTTGTTTAATTTTTGATTTTTAATTTGGGATAACTAATGTAGGAAAAAGCCAAAATAAATATAATAATTTGACCTACTACTCAGCCTAAGGATATGAAGATTCTCATTCAAAGCATGATTATTGCTTAGGTAATAGGACTTACTGAATCAAGTTGTTAATCAAAAGCCATCCATTACCCACTACCCACATATTTCTTAACGTAAAACTTGACAAAAGAGATAAATTATGTGTTTGCCATGAAATTGATATTTCGGGAGAGTCAACGTATTTAAAACCTATTCAATTAGATTTAATTAGAGACTTTTCCGTAATTTTACTCTCTTTATCCCCCCCATCTCCCTATCAGAAAAGGGTTTCAAGATTTATGGATAAAGCATAGCCTATTAAAGACGGGGGAGCTAGCCGAATTTTTCGCTAAAATTTTATAAATAAAATATTCACAGTGTGATTATACTTATACCGTTTATACCGTTTTATGGAACTCAAAAGTCATGCATTAAGATTTTATAGACTCAAAACTTTTATGCCACAGTAATTTCAGGAAATTATTTCACATTTAAAGTTTGAAACTATTTGTGACATCTTTAAAGTGAATTGGTATTATCACATTTTTTTAGTTTATCAGAATGTTTACTTTTATCACTGCTCTCTCTTCCTAAAGGATCGTCGGCATCAATGCCAATCAATGTTGCGCTTTTAGCAGGAATTTGCTAGGCCAGATAAGATGGCTGGACTATAAATGTTTAGTGGAGCAGTCGGATTGACGACGTAATTTGGAACGCACCTTTAAACCAGAAAAAGGTTCGGCTATGGAGGTTAATTAACTATTGTTGATTTACTAATCTTTATTAACATAAGTTCATATATTGATATATATTTATATAGTTATACCGACCGAGTTGTATAGATTATGCTAAAATATGACAAACAGAGTAGTTTGTGGTGTCAAACCAGGCCACTAAGTAACCGCTATCCTGATAAGTTACCCCTAGCATGGTCAAGTAATTAAAACCTCTGCGCACGCCGATAACCAAGGCGACGTAAGTATTTAAAAGGGTCTACAGGTTTTCTTGTAGACATTGGGAGATACCCCCTCAGCAGGTTAATCTGCCTGTGCATTGTTAGCAAATGTTAGCACTCATAGTATCGGAAGTTTTAGGTTTTGCAGATAACTTTTCTAGGAACCAGTTCTGGTGTCCCAACACGATCGCGTAATGTTTCGAGTATTGCTTTACGTCTGCCTCAACGGGCTGAATTATGGTTGTTTGATTGTGGTGAAGGAACTCAACATCAGTTTCTCCGTAGTGAACTTAAGGTTAGTCAACTCAGTCGTATTTTTATTACCCACATGCACGGAGACCATGTTTTTGGTCTGATGGGTTTGTTGGCTAGTTGTGGTTTGGGGGGAAATGTTAAAAGTATCGATCTATATGGTCCACCTGCCTTAGAGGATTATCTGCAAGCTGGTCTTCGATACTCTCAAACTCGTTTAGCTTATCCAATTAAAGTTTATAAGAGTAGACCTGGTGTTATTTATGAGGATGATGAGTATGTTGTTAGTTGTGGTTATTTGAAACATCGGGTTACTGCTTTTGGTTATCGGGTAACAGAAAAGGATCGACCAGGGCATTTTAATGTGGAAAAGGCAAAGGCTTTAGGGATTTCCCCAGGCCCGATTTATGGGAAGTTGAAACGGGGTGAGTGGGTTACTTTATCTGATGGAAGGAAAATTAATGGAGCTGATTTATGTGGCGCACCCAAAATAGGTCGGAAGTTTGTTTATTGTACTGATACTGTATTTTGTGATGGGGCTGTAGAATTAGCGCAGGGAGCCGATTTACTTATTCACGAGGCTACTTTTTCTCATCAGGATGCTGAAATGGCTTTTCAAAGATTGCATTCTACTTCAACTATGGCGGCACAGGTAGCTTTAGCTGCGGGTGTCAAGCATTTGATGATGACTCATTTTAGTCCTAGGTATGCTCCTGGAAATCAGATTTTGTTGGATGATTTGCTACAGGAGGCGCGGGCTATTTTTCCTAATACTGATATGGCTTATGATTTTCTAAGTTATGATATTCCTAGAGTATAGAAATTTTGGTAGTGCGTCAAGGAAGTGTTGTCTGCGGAGGGCAGGGATACCCTCGGAAGCAGGAGGAATAATTGTACCTGTATCTTTTTGTGCAAGTCTGCCTTTAGTCCTAACTTTTTGGTCTTAAAGGCTGAAAAATTTGCACTTTTTTGCCGACAAAAATTACAAAAACTCACTTGTATCACTGCTTTCAAATTATATTGGTCAGCCCTACTTACTTATCCCACACTTTGTCATTTGCACAACCGAAATTTTCTTAAGTGTGTTTGCGTAGCATTCGCAATAGACATCATCCCGACGTTGCGCTTACACGACAAAGCGGGATTTCCCTAAAATAACCTATAAGGGCTTTCTGTTTCTAACGCACCTGCCTGCAAAGCCCTTCCCTCTTTTCGGTCTTACGGTCGCTCTACAGACTGACACTGCTAGCTCAAAAGCCTTAATTTATTTACTGTAGCATACTATCGTAAAAAGCGCAAAATTAATTGGTTTTGTTCCCGACGCTCCCCTTCCCCCCTTTTTTAGCTATGCTTTATAAACATCTTTCTTAAGTGTGAGACCTTGGATGCCAATTGGTTGTCCTTTAGTAATTCTTGTTCCTTTTCTTGGTGGCGAACCTTGAAGTAAATGACCCATTAACCAATAATAATTAGTCCCATCACACATAAGTTCAACTATC
>NZ_JAAHGT010000246.1 GCF_010672385.1 Okeania sp. SIO2F4 | reverse complement strand
AGAAGAGGAGAAGTTTCAAACGTTTGAGAAACTGACTGTTGTCTAGGTAATAAACGAGCAGTTGTGGGTTGCAGAATTTGTCGTATATCCTTCTGAACACTAAATATCCAACCAATAATTGTTGCTATAGCTAGAGAAAATACTACTCGCAACACGACAATTTCTGGTTGGTCTCTAAACGCTGTCCAAGTTGCCCAGATAACTATGGGATTAATTGTTGGAGCTGCTAATAAAAATCCAATTGCTACTGATGCGGGAACACCTTGTATCAATAAACGTCTTGCAACTGGAACATTGCCACATTCACAAACTGGGAATAAAAAACCAATTAAACTGCCTACAAATGCTCCTAAAAGAGGATTTTTAGGCAGATATGTGATTAATTTTCGTTCATCAATGAACCACTGTAATATTCCGGAGAAAATAACCCCTAACAGCAAAAATGGCATTGCTTCTACCAATAAGCTGAGAAAGAGAGTGAAAGAATTATTCAACTGATTTGTCAGTGTTGATGCCATCTTTAAATTTACTTTTTAACTTTGATATTTTTTTTTATGTTATTTACATTTATAATTGTTAGGCGATCAAAATTATCTAGCTAACTATCTATTTAAGTTACACTGTTAGTATATACTAAGATTATTAAATTACTTGGAATTAGATAATTTTCTTATTTAGCTAGATACTGTTTCTGTAGATATACAAAATATTTTCAATTTATGTTGAATTTATCTTCCTCTGAGTTATTAGTTTCGACAATTCCTGACAATTGTCTGTCAAGAACATCTCAGGAGTCAACTGTACGGGATTTGTCTCTATATGATTTTCAAGTTGATAATAATCAAGTAGGAGAAATAGCAGCTTTGAGGCTACAAGCTGAACCAAGATTACCAGGGGTCATTTTAATGGAGGAGGAGCAGCTCTCAGGAATGATTTCTCGACAACGATTTTTGGAGTATTTGAGTCGTCCTTTTGGCAGAGAATTATTTCTGAAAAGGTCTCTCAAAACTTTGTATCAATTTGCTTGTACCGATTTTTTAGTTCTCCGGGCAAATACTACAGTTGTGGAAGCAAGTAGTAGAGCTTTGCAGAGACCAACTGATATCGCATACGAGCCAATTGTTGTTGAAATTGAACCCAATGTCTATAGACTTTTAGATGTTCATCATCTGCTTGTGGCTCAATCTCAGATTCATCAATTGGCAAATAATTTACTCCAGGAGCTTTATTTAAAGTTGGAAACAGCTCATAAAGAATTAGAACTTCAGGCTTCTTTAGATGCTTTAACTCAAGTTGCTAATCGTAGAAAATTTGACCAATATCTAGCTGAAAAATGGTTCCAAATGTCTAAAGAGCAAAAGCCTATATCCATAATTATGGCAGATATTGATTGTTTTAAAGGTTATAATGACACTTACGGTCATCAAGCTGGAGATCAGTGTCTGAAACAAGTTGCCTTGACAATAAATCAAACTGCTCAAATGATAACTAAGGGAAATAATGAAAATTTAGTTGCTCGTTATGGAGGTGAAGAATTTGCTATAGTTTTACCTAAAAAAACTCAGGTTGAAGCTGTTTTTATTGCTGAAAAAATTCGCTCTCAGGTCAAGTCATTGGATATTATTAATCAAGGTTCTTATTGCTCAGAAATTGTCACTTTAAGTTTGGGAGTTGCTACTACTTTGCCTGAATTGGGTGGCTCTATAGAAAAGTTAATTTCTGTAGCAGATAAAGCTCTTTATCAAGCTAAAGCAACAGGTCGCGATCGTGTTATCTGTAGTTAATATTAGCTTCCCATTAAGTTAATAGGAAATAGTTTTAATTATCAAAAAGATTATTCAGCCTCTGTTAATTACTAAATAGATTGAAGTGTCACCTAAGTATAGTATTATTTTTGGGAATTGGAATCTAAATACCAATTCCCTAACAGTTCATCAAGGCTTTACCAAATCAAAACTGCTCTGTATATTTATTTAATTATTTGTAAGAATTCAGCTATTAGCATTCAGCTTTTCCTACGGAATGCTGCGCAAACAGCTTTTAAACATACAGGAATTACTAAGGTTAGCTAAAAGTGACAAATTTATTCATAAGTTTTAATTCTCCTTATAAACTAATTCCTCCTTCAATGTAATAATCAGTTAATAACTCATAGCTGAAGAGCGTAGTTCCTCAGCAGGAGGCTAGCTGAAGTTCGCAGTTCCTCTGTTTCGCGGAGCGACTTGAATTGCGCAGCTCCTCCGGAGGAGGCAAGAGGCTAGCTGACGGCTGAATGCTTACCATTATTTAGCTAATTCAGCTTCAATAACAGTAATTAATTCTGGTGAATTAGGAGCCACACTACTATTAAACCTAGCAACAACTTCTCCTAGTTTATTAACGACAAACTTTTCAAAATTCCAGGCTACATCACCTTTAGGATTAACAGCATTTATCAAACAAGAATAAAGAGGATGTTTCTCAGAACCTTTAGCATGAACCTTATCAAATAACTCGAAACTTACATCATATTTTGTCTTAGCAAAATCAACAATTTCTGAATTACTTCCTGGCTCTTGTGCACCAAAATCATTGCAGGGAAAACCTAAAATTCTTAAGCCAGCATCACGATATTTTTGGTTTAATTCCTCCAATCCTTTATATTGTGGCGTGTAACCACAATAAGATGCTACATTCACAATTAATAAAACCTGACCAGCATAATTTACTAATTGTTTTTCTTCGCCATTAATAGTTTTGACGGTAATATCTGAAACTGTGGTACTCATCTTTGAAGAAAACCTCTAACTTAATAATTATAAATTTTACACTGTAGTTGGAAACAGAGAGAAGATTTTTGATCGAATCAAAGTATGGTAAACTAATACCAATTCACTTTAAAGATGTCACAAATAGTTGGCAACTGATTATGTGAAAGATAATAGACGAAATTAATGTATGACCATTACTTTAAGTCTATTAACTTTCACTTCTGACTTCTGTAGGGGCGAGTAGCCATTCGCCCATACTACTTATGACTTCCGTGAAACCGTATAGCTCGAATATTAATTAAAGAAGCAATGGCAACTGAAACGATCGTTTTATTATCGAAAAGAGAAATAGAAAAAATGCGTCGAGCAGGGCGTTTGGGAGCAGAATTGCTACATCATCTTGAACCTTTTGTCAAGCCAGGAGTAACTACTTTGGAATTAGATGAGGAAGCCGAACGTTGGACACAAGCTCATGGCGCTCGTAGTGCGCCTCTTGGTTATCATGGTTTTCCTAAGTCTATTTGCACCAGTATTAATGAAGTGATTTGTCATGGTATTCCTAATGAGAAACAAGTCTTAAAAGATGGGGATATTATTAATATTGATGTTACACCAATTCTTGATGGTTATCATGGAGATACTTCTAAAACTTTTTTTGTAGGTGAACCTTCTCCATTAGCAAAAAAATTAGTTGAAGTTACAGAAAAATGTATGTATTTAGGGATTGCTGAAGTTAAGCCTGGAAATAAAATTGGAGATATTGGAGCGGCTATTCAAGAGTATGCTGAAGCAGAAGGTTTTTCCGTGGTTAGAGATTTTGTTGGTCATGGTGTGAGTAATGTTTTCCATACTGCACCACAAATTCCTCATTATGGCACCAGAGGAAAAGGAAAAAAGTTACGAACTGGAATGGTATTTACTATTGAACCGATGATTAATGAGGGTACTTGGGAAGGTGTGGTGCTTAATGATGGTTGGACTGCTATTACTAAAGATGGTAAACTATCAGCACAGTTTGAGCATACTGTGGCAGTAACAGAAACAGGGGTAGAAATATTGACTCAGTATGATGGGTGATTGACTGTTCGCTTGAAAGCTTAGAAACTGCTCAAATATCCTTGATATCCACAAGAGTATATAAGTAATTTGTGAGGCTGAAAATTATCTCTATTGCCGAGGCGAACATTATAGGAAATACGAGAAAAATTGTGAGATATTCAAACAGTAGAAAGCAGCTAAGTTAGTAATTATATCTAAACTAAAAATTGTCTAGAGAAGAGTGAGTTAAACTGTTTAACCTTTAGATAATGTCCGGATAATTAGTGATAAATAAAATTTCAATTTATCCCCTACTCCCCTATTCCTGTACTACTTCAATCATAAGTATTTAACCGGATATGATATTACTGATTAATATCATGTCCGGTAGCATCGGTATTGTAAGGTAGGGGCAAATAAGAAATAAAAACGAAGAAGAATGAAGGTTTTAGTTATCTAGGATAAAAGGCTTAAAAGCAAGAAAAAACTTAAATTGCCTGTAGATATTCATGCTTGGGTTTACACAAACGATACCAGCGGATATGATATAATCTAGTAAAAATAAATCAGCTTCTATAATTTTCTCAACTTTAGTTAATCGGGTAAAAATAAATAATTATTATCAGATAAAAACGTTGTAGATCTCTAATAATATTATGCCCCCACCTTAGTTATTATAACTATAGGGTTACTCATTAAGGTTAGGAAATTTACAAATCCTGAAACCCTTTGACAGTCTACTATTTCCTATTCCCCATTCCCTATTCCCGATTCAAGTAGCCCTATACTATTCATGCTGATAATAATCCTCAGACTCTAGGGGGAAAATCTGATAATTGCTTCATTTCAGAAAGGATAATTTCTGGTTTATCTCGATACATATTCACTTGCCCACTAATATAAACATATCCCCTACCTAAACCAAAATAACGATTTTTTAATAGTTGTAATAATGGCTTTATTTCTGCATTATTCGTATCTGGAATCCATAATTTTAAACGATGGTCTTTAGTACCGTCATAAACTAAAGCACCATTATCTAACCACTTAGAAACTCCTCCCTGTAAATCAAAGAAAACTGTAATATATTCTCCAGTTTCTGCTGCTGCTAAAATTTTGGGAAAATCTAATCGCACTTCTAGGACTCCTGCAGCTATTCCATAAGTACGATAATTTTCTACAATGGAAGCTCTTAATGTCCACCAAGGTACAAGTAAATTATAATTTCTTTTGCGTTTACCTGTATTTATTTGAGAATTCCAAACACCAAGATTATTTGCTTGAGCTTCTATTTCTGCTTCGGTCATTTCTTGATGATATAATCGGGAATATCCATATTTAATAAAATAGGGACTCCACCCTTCTTTGATTAGTTTGATATTAAAGTTTTCACTGTTTTTATGTACATAAGCTATTAAACGACCTTGATGGTCTCGATACTTTTCTAAACAATTTTCTGTAGGGTCATCTGTATCAAATTCAATATCAACTTTGGCAAGTTCACCGTTAGGTAATGTGAAATATTTTATTGCCATTTCTGCTGTTTCTTTACCAATTTCTGTAACGGGTTTGGAATATTCAGAATAGCTTTCTTCGGCATCAACATAATCGAGTCTAATGAATTCTCGCTTATCCTTCAACAGGACTTTGATTGTGTCACCATCAACTACTCTTGTGACTTGGATATTTTTAATTGTTGTACCTTTTTTTTTGATGGTTAAAATTTCAGATGTCATTGTTATTAATGTTTAAGGAAAAAGGAAAAAATAATAGGGAAGAAGTTAAGCATAAAACTTCATTTGTCAGTATTTTTATTGATAGGGAAGTTATCATACCGTTTCACGGATAGGCGAGCCATCGGATTGGCGATGTACAGAAGTCATGCACTGAGTGCTAATTGGTGAGGTCTCCATTTCCTGCGGAAACGCTCCGCGAACAGAATGTAAGACGCACTTAAGATACTCAGAAGTCTCCAAGTGAAATTTGATAGACTTAAAGTAATGCTTATACAGTAATTTCAGGTTATTATTTCACATCATCAGTTGCCAACTATTTGTGACATATTTAAAGTGAATTGGTATCACTATTTCCCTAGAGTGAAGATAAATTTTCAGAAACAGTATAATTTTATAGTTAACTAAATTAGCTTAATATTATACATTAAATCTGGCAAGAAATGTATGAGGTGCAAAAATTTTTTACTAAAGGTAATTTTGAATAGCGATCGCTAATCATAATAAGCATTATTTAATCTAGACAGATTCTACCTTTTTCCTGATGTTTTAACTGCCTGGTCATAAATAAAGAATTGTGAAGAGAAGGAGTCAGAATGGTTTCTGGAAATTTATTTGGTGTCTTATACCAAGCGTGATAAATGTTTGCTACAAATAGCTAAGGCATTTCTTAGGACTCAGGAGTCAGGAGCCTGGAGTCAGGAGTTAGAATGAATGACTTCGATACTATTTTTGAGCTGTAGAACTTATCTTTTTAGTCAAAGGGATATATCTTTTCAACAATTAATAATTAACAATTAATAATTACCTCTTCTGTAATGGAAGGATGTTGCTCAAAGGAATTTTTTTTCTTCTCGAGGGGAGATTGGATATGGCGCACTTCGGAGCGGCTCTGCACTCTTCGGGAAACCTTACCGTCCCATCCTAAGGTCATGCTCTGCTTTCCGACCGCTCTCTTGGTCGATTGGAGGCCAGCGAGGATACCTCGCCATCCCATCCTTCGGAATGCTCCGCTTTCCGACCGCTCTCTTGGTCGATTGGAGGCCAGCGAGGATACCTCGCCATCCCATCCTTCGGAATGCTCCGCTTTCCGACCGCTTTTTCTCCATGAATGGAGAGGCTTTATACCTTAAGAGTTCGGTAAAGTCTTTTAATCGTCTAAATTATTCGTAAAATTATTTTTTCACAATGTTATTATACCAAATTCAAAAAAGATAGTTATAGTAAAAAAGGAAAAAACGAATCTGGAAACAGGCAAAAATATGCAGCTATTTACTATCACAACTGTATGGTTTTGTCTCCAAAACATACCGAAAATTATAAATTGCTCCTACTGACTGTAAGTCGCTAAATCGCCGATTTCCCTACTCGACTGACTGTACGTCGTCGCCGATTTTCCTACCTACTAAAAAAAGTTAATGTAGTAATATTTTGTCGAACTGCTGTTACTTTATTCTTTCTACACCGGAATAAATATTAAACTTTCTACCACGCAAAAACCCGACTAAAGTAATATTAAATTCCTTAGCTATTTCTACTGCCAAACTACTAGGAGCAGAAACAGCACAAACTATTGGCACACCTACAGTTATACACTTTTGTAATATCTCAAAACTCGACCGTCCACTTACCATGATAATATGATTATTTAAAGGTAATTGACCTGCTAAAAATTCTGAACCAATTAATTTATCTAAAGCGTTATGTCTTCCCACATCTTCCCGTAACTTTAACAGTTCTCCTTGAGCATTAAATAAACCAGCAGCGTGTAAACCTCCTGTAGATTTAAACACTCCTTGAGCAGTGTTTAATTTTTCAGGCAAACTATAAATAACTTCCGCAGAAATTTCTAATCCTAAAGGAATAGCTGAAAATCCTTTTATTTGCAAAGATTCTATACTTGCTTTCCCACAAACTCCACAAGCGCTAGTTGTAAAAAAATGTCTTTCTAGGGTTTTTAAGTTTGGATTTAATTCTGAATTAAGGGTAATATTAACAATATTTTGGCGTTGTTCGCCATCAATTTCTTGGTCTACACAATAACTAATTTGGGTAATATCTTCACGATTTTTGATAACTCCTTCACTATAGAGAAATCCAGTAGCTAAATCAAAATCTGCTCCTGGAGTTCTCATGGTTACTGCTATAGTTTTTTTGGGAAAAGTTAGGCGAATTTCTAAAGGTTCTTCTGTTGCTAGTTGGTCGGAACGAGTAACAAAATTTTGATTTTCTACTACCCAAATTTGTGCTTTAGTTTTACTACTAGGAGAATTTTTCATAACTATATAGCGCTATGCACCAGGGAATAGGGAATAGGGAATAGGGAATAGGGAATAGGGAATAGTAAAGTGTCAAAGGGTTTCAGGATTTAAAATGTCCGCGCTCTTTGCTTCGACTGCTATATCTAGAGTTTAGAGTTGATACCAAATGCACATTAGTAAAAGGGTATGTATTTATAAAAGATTGAAGTCTTTGCCTTACATAGAATTTGGGGATAGGACAAGCACCCTAAGCATTCAGCCGTCAGCTATTAGCTATCAGCTTTATTACTTTATAAGGGAGCAAAAAGTAATTGAGAGATTTCAAAGAATTAAAAGTATGGGTAAAAGTCCAGCAGTTAACCTTAATAGTCTATTGAGTTACATCATTCGTTAAATAGCTGAGAGCTGACCGCTAATAGCTGAATGCTTACCAGGCATCTTTTAATAACCGAGTTTGGTATTATAACTTGAAAATGCGGCGTTGCTGAATTTATTAACTAATTTTCAAACAAAATTTCTTTAAATTTTAAACTTTAACTTTGACGGAACGTGTCAATCTAATTATTAGAATTAAAGTTCGCGTACAGAGACAAGCTAATATCCCTCAAATACAGAAAATCCTCAAAAGAACAAGGAACAACAATGAAAAGAGCTGTAAGTTGGTTAACAAAATTATTCGTTAGCTCCGTTGTCGCAGTAGCATCAGTAATTACTTTGGGAGTTCAACAAGCTCAAGCTGTTTATACTGGATATTGCTGCGGTCAATATGTAGCTCTGAAGAATAATGGTGACTTTTGCACCATTAAACCAGAATCTGGATTCTCTTTGGTTACTATAGGAAATTATTCTGGTGTAAAAGCAACAGTAACTGTAAGTTTTGATGGTCTACAGGGCTATTCAGACACAATATTAATAAAGAAAAAACAATCAAAAAAAGTGAGCTTACCCTCTAATAAAACAGAGCGGATTATTTTACAAAATTGTGAAGGTGTAAATTTTAGGTGCGATAAGTAATAATTAATGATTTCTGCTAATGTTTTGCACAGAACTTACGCAAAGGTACTACATATAGAGTCTAAAAACTATAACGTTATAGTTTTGAACGCTATATATATGGTCTGGTGCGTAAGTCCTATTGCAGAAAGAACTGAATCATAATAACTTGAACACTCAACGGCATCTTTATTCATAAAGTTGCCATTTAAAAATACTCTGCGGGAAGCTACCTAAATAGGTTTTGTCAGAGTTTTTTTAGGGAATAGGCATAAATTTTGCTTGAGAAGTTTAGTGATTCGGAGAATATTTTTTTTCTGGAAAAAAAGTCACAAATTGCTTCCGACTTTATCAATCTGACTACTTAGTATCTTGTTTCAATATCCCTTTCATCAAATCCAATTATTTTTTTTGATAGAAATTTCTACTGAAGGAAATGTCAGAGGAAAAATCACTCCATCTTGATAGCTTTGTTCAATTTGATATTCATTATTCATCATATTGCGAAAGACTTTTAATTTTTTTTAGCAATATCAATTACCCAATATTCTTCTATTCCTAAACTGGCATATAATGTCTTTTTAATTCCTAAATCTTTTTGTAATGTACTATCAGCCATCTCAATAATCCAACTTGATTCGGCAAGGGGTCTCCCGTTATAATCTGCGATTTAACGGGAGGGGAATTGCCGAGCTGCAAATTAAACAGGTTTCGATTGCTGTTCAAATGTAGCACTAAAGAGTAGTATAAAATTATGATAATTACTCATTGCTACAAAATTAAGCCCACTCCTGAACAGTCAGTCAAAATAGATTATTGGCACTTAGCTGTTACGAAGACATTGGAATTATGCTCTAGGTTAAAGACTAGATTGGTTGAATAGAACTAGATGTCAAGTTGACCGTTGTTCATTAATTTCATGTCCTATTGGTGAAATTTCTACTAGACCAGATTATTATTTTCAACAATCAGCACTTAAACAGACAAAACAGTTATTTCCTGACTACAAGGAAATATATTCAGAAATTCAACAAATTAACTTACAAAGGCTAGATAAAGCTTGGAAACGTTTCGGCGCTTGAGCCGACATGAAAGGTTAATACCTGACAAAAAAGGTCAACGTGGAGGGCGACCTAAATTTAAAAAATCAGGAAAGTTAAGGTCATTTTGTTTCAGCAGAGTCAATAATTCGCTCATCAGCAATTAAGTTTGATGGTAAGCAAATCATTATTAGTAGGTTTGGTACTATTCCAGTCATAGTTCATAGATCTATACCAGATGGTATGACGATAAAAACTGCAACTATAACCAAAAAAGCTGATGGTTATTATATAAGTTTCAGTTGAGAAGATAAATCAGTTCCTAATCTAATTCCTACAAATAATATCAAAACTGCTGTAGGTATTGATGTCGGATTAAAAAAGTTCTTAACTACCAATACTGGCGAGACAGTTTCTGTACCTAAATTCTATAGAAAATCTCAATCGAATTTAGCAAGAAAGCAAAAAAAAGTATCTAGAAAAGAAATTGGGTCAAACAATTGGAAAAAAGCACAAAATAGAATAGCTAGATTACATCAACATATTGCTAGGCAAAGAGAAGATTTTCACTCTTATAGTGCTCATAAATTAGTTAAACAATATGATATGATTGCAGTTGAAAACTTAAATATTAGAGGTCTGGCAAAAAATACGAAACTATCAAAATCAATTTATGATGTAGCCTGGGGTAATTTTATTGAAAAATTGAATGCAGTAGCGGTAAAACGCGGTGTTCATGTAGTAAAAGTTAATCCTCACAATACATCACATGCATTGCAGTAATTGTGGTCAAAAAGTACCTAAGACTTTATCAGTTAGAACTCCCGAATTGTCAGAAATGTGGAACAGTTTTAGATAGGGATGAAAATGCAGCAAAAAACATATTAAATAAAGCGTTAAACGAGGTGGGTATCATCTTGTCTGCTTGTGGAGGCTTAGATATTGGTCAGCCTGTGAAACAAGAAACTTCTTTGTTTGTTGAGAAGCTCCCGTTATAATCTTTGATTTAACGGGAGAGAACTTCACTAAATATCTTCCCTATAAGGATGACGTTCTAAATATAATGTATCGGGAGAACTAACTATGGTAATATCCGGTTCTGGTTTAGAGTTAACTAAAGTAATAGGATGTGCTTCCATTACTTCTGCAAGATTTCCTAAAATATGACGTAAATATTTAACTGCTCTTTGACACTCCACGGACTAAAGTTGCGTGGATTCGTGACTAGGAGCTTTCTATCGGGTTAAAACCACGATTTTCACATTGCTCGAAACAACCACATTGCCAGTACCTTACCTTAGTATGTATACAGCAGTAGGGGCGATTCGCGAATCGCCCCTACTAGGCGGTGCCAATTGCCACTACTCTATCTGGCCAAAAGACCATTGAGCCTACTTTTTAAGTTGTTAGTTAATTATAACACATTTTTT
>NZ_JAAHGT010000245.1 GCF_010672385.1 Okeania sp. SIO2F4 | reverse complement strand
AGTTATCAGTTAGCCTCCTGTCGGAGGAACTGCGTTAACAGTTATCAGCACTACCTCCAGTAATAGGGAGGCTTGAAATGGGAAATTTTCTTCTCTTGGTCGATTAGATATGGCGAGGAGACCAACTGCTTTTTATCCCCTTGAAAGGGGAGGCTATTGACCTTATTTTTTGGTCACAAAGCAAGTAATTTCCTCAAATTAAACTGACAACCCATAACTGGTTAGCGATCGCTAATGTCCTTTGGCGAGTATTACAGCCAACTGTTAACTGATGACTAATAAGTTACCGAAAAATTGGGTTTAAAGCCTCGCCGAGGCGCGGGCGACTTTCTATACTATGCTATAATTAGATTGGTTATGTACCCGCCTTGTCTCATAAATACTGTAGAAAAGAAGATTAGGTCGAAACTCACCCATGTTGAGAGCAGAACAAGGGAAGCTTTCAGGTCAATGAGCAGCTAAAAAGAGAAGGCACTTATCTGTGCCTATAAGAATTCTTGATAAGTCGCGGGAGGGCATCCCGAGACTATAAATGGACGTGGAGGCAAGCGTAAGACTACCGTCAAGGTAGTGGCAGTCGATGAAGCGTCAACTCGCCGAGGAGCTAAGGCTCGGTAGGAATCCCCGTGCCTTTAGGACGGGGAGGATGTCAAATTAGATTAAAAGTGTTATTACGGGTTCAACTTTTGACTATTAGATTTCTAATTAAGTAGAAATTTTTTTAGGAAAAAGAAGCCTACTTAATAACTACCAGGTTTAACGCAAGCATCACTAAAGAACTAAGCATTTACGAAAAATGAGTACAACACTTGTTGCCTTACAACAACCAAAAGATATCTCTCTGAGTGAAATTGAGGCAGAACTAAATAAAATATGGCTCAGTCAAAGTGGAGGCAAGGCAACTCCAATTGCTACCAGGGCAGCTACTTTCAGTATGGTCGTATACGAACCTGAAGAATTCCAGCAACTTTTGGCTGGTTTGGGATTCTATCAGGGTGAAATAGATGGTATTAATGGCACAGCAGCTCGTGAAGCTATTAAGGAAGCTCAAAAAACTTATGGATTACCAATAACAGGTAGAGTAGACTCGGAAACTCTTGCCAAATTACGCTCAGAGTGGGCAGCTAAATCACCAGAAGATAAGCAATTCCCGAATTTTGATGTTCGGGGATTTAGTATGAGTGAAGTTATCGCAGCTCAAAATCCTTGTCGGGTTATTACTATGTGTCCTACCTTCGGAGAAGATACAGGGGTAACAGCTCAAGTTTCTGCTTATTGCCCAGTTCAGAAAAAGCAGTCTTCACTAATTTGTTGTGAATACATTACCCTACGAGGGACAAAGGAAGCACTGGAACGGGTGAGTGATATAGTTACATCATTAATGATTCCTGACCTACCCAAGTTTGTTTGGTGGAAAGCTACTCCCAACCCAGAACAGGAACTTTTCCGTCGCCTATGCAAAACTAGCAATTGCATTATTGTAGATTCATCTTATTTTAGCGATCCAGAATCTGAATTTCTCAAAATGCAGGAGTTGATTGAGGATCAAACCTATATCGCTGACTTAAATTGGCATCGTCTTTCTGCATGGCAAGAGTTAACTGCTGCTACTTTTGACCCGCCAGAGCGTCGTGCTGCTCTGGGTGAAATTGATACAATTACTCTTGACTATGAAAAAGGTAATGTATCTCAAGCATTAATGTTCTTAGGTTGGTTCGCTAGTCGTCTTGATTGGCAACCTACAACTTATACTGAAATTGGTGGTGATTATGACATCATCCATATTAAGTTTACTACTCCTAACGATAGGGAGATTCTAGCAGAGTTGGCAGCAATTCCTACTGCTGACTATGGTGAAATTCCTGGAGATTTAGTGGGTCTGCGTTTAGGTTCGAGTAATCCCAATGCAGATTGTTGTACTATTTTGTGTTCTGAAACTACTGGTTGTATGCGATTAGAGGCAGGTGGTAGTGCCCAGTCTTGTCATACAGAGCAAGTCAGTGCTTTAAGCGATCAGAAGGCGGAATATTTGATGGCTCAACAATTACAACGTTGGGGACGAGAGGTTTTGTATGAAGAGAGTTTAGCTATAACTGCTGAAATTCTCAAATTGCGTTAATTTTAACTAGCTATCAGCTTTTAGCCCTTGCTATTAGCTTATAGGGGCGAATGGCCATTCGTCCCTACTGGGTTAAAATCCCCTACAACTGTTGCGTACGATTGTTTTGAAGGGGTTGAAATCCCCTTTCCGTTCCGGAATGCTCCGCAAACGTTCACTTGAGAAAAATAATCTTGCTAACTGCCAATCGCTGACCGCTTTTTTAACAATATAAATATCTCCCAAAATTAATCTTTTTCATAAAAATAATGTAGAGATATTCTAGGGAATTTCTTTACATCAGACATCTCCAATAAGAAAAAATCAAATCAATTATCCTACAGAAACGCTCGATTATTTCCCCCTACTCCCCACTCCCTTTCATAAAAAGAATGTAGAGATATTCTAGGAAATTTCTCTACATGAGACATCTCCAATAAGAAAAAATCAAATCAATTATCCTACAGAAACGCTCGATTATTTCCCCCTACTCCCCACTCCCTTTCATAAAAAGAATGTAGAGATATTCTAGGAAATTTCTCTGCATGAGACATCTCCAATAAGAAAAAATCAAATCAATTATCCTACAGAAACGCTCGATTATTTCCCCTTACTCTCTACTCCCCACTCCCTACTCCCTACTCCCTCTTTTCTAATGATAGAATTAAAAATAATCTATCACCCTCCAAAAAAGCTATGTTCTGTCCAATGCAACTCGATTGCCAGGCTATGACAGGAGTAATTTATAATTGCCCTAACCTGTCAGAATGTCTAGATAACTCTCCGTTAAATAGAAGAGAAGCAATTAGACTTTATTTCCTGAATCAAGGAATTAAGCCAGAAGATATCAGAATTAATGGGGGATCTACCCAAGACAACAATCCTGATTATTATTCCTGTTTATACAGTTCTAGTTTTACCTATAATTTTGATGGTGAGACTAGGGACAGAATTATTTTTGGTACTTCTATAGTGTGGGAAGACTCAATGGGTGGAGCGCGACGTTTCCATAATTTGAGTAGAGAAAATTTACAACAACTTATTAGTCAAGGTTTTGCAAATCCCGCAGATGCACAGAATTTTTCTCCAACTGTTGGCGATTTTTTTGACTTTGCACAAAGACAAGGGAATAAAGGTTTTGAGTTTATTTTTGAAGGTTATGTAATTAGTCCAGAACGTCCAGATTATCGAGTTAGTATTGATGGTTTATTTTATCGGGGAATTTGCTCTACAGAATTAATTTTTGACTTTCAAGAATTTGTTAATGAACCAGATGAATTAGAGATAGAGCCTAACTATTTACGGGCTTGGTGGGATTGAAAATTCTCATAACTAATGACTAATATTATTTCTTTGATATAATCTTAATTAGCTATTAGTAATTGATAATAATTAAGACTATAATATCAGCTATCAGCGTTTTTTATTCCCAAAAACAGTCAAGGTTTAAAGCCTCTGCTTTCAGGGAGAAAAAAGAAAAACAAATCTTTTTATCCAATTCTATCTAAGTTAAGTTTTTAAGCAATTAGGATAAATGGAAATGTGGAGAAAGGCGATTGCACTTGTTGGAAAAAGTTGCGACTGGTATTTCCAGCAGATTTTGAATAATTGTTTCAAAGTAAAAAATAATTTCAGTCATATATTTACTTCTTGGGATCTTCACAAAGGTATAATTCATAAATATTATTTATTTTTTCTAGACTTGTGCTGTATCAAATGACTTGTTTTACACTTTTAATTATAATTACCGAATAATTAATAATTATTAATTAAATACTTTGGTTAAAAGCGGACCCTCATAGGGAAAAAGCGGTCGATCTTCGGAGCTTTCCGTAAGGATGGGATGGATGGGTTACTTAACCATATCCAATCTCCCAAAAGAGAAAAGTGCTCTTGAATTTCCTAATATTCAATTGGGTTGCGGTTTTCCTTGAGGTAATTATCCATTATCCATTATCCATTATCCATTAATGAACCCATCTACTGTCAATGTCAAAAGCAAGGTAGAATAACTTTTACTACTTTACAATTTTCAAACAGAAGTAGAGCAATACAAGGAGTATTTAGATCCAGAAGAATTAGTTGACAAAATAAATTATCTTAAGAGGCTTTATGAAGAAGAAATTAACAAAATAGCAAAAGGATACAGACTGGAACCTAACAATTTAGAAATATTAGCTAAATTTGAATTAGACTGGTTTGGTGAATTAATAGATGGAATAGATGAAAACGGAGAATACAAAATGATAACTCTTAATTCAGATGGCAAATTTGACTGGTACAGATTTTTAGATGTGGAAACTACTGCATCAGGTATATCTATTCCTATTAAACTTACAGTTAAAGAAATTCCTGAATTTATACCTTATGCTATAGTTACTCCAGATGGTAAGTGGCACGAATAAGGCTGTCAAAGTCACATACGACTATTCTCAACTATACTACCCAATTTATCTACAATAGACCTCTCCAGAAAAGAGGGAACACTTAACTGGGAACACTTAACTGGGAACAGGGGGGAGTAATTGATAATTTATGGATAAGAATTGATTTTATTTTTTATTTTTGGAGAAGTCTAATGAATTTGGTCAACTCACCAAAACAATATTCTATGTATAAAATTAGAAAAATATAATCTGACAATTATTTAGTAAATATTGTTAGTAATACTGCTCCTAATAAGTAATAATTAGCTTGTAAATTTAAGCCAGCTTCTTCACCTAATTTTTCACGAGCTGTTGGACTGTAAAGGTTTAAACCACCAGGAGAAATACTTAAATACTGAAATTCATCTTGCCATTTAAAATAAGAATCAACTAAATAAAAATATCCACCAGGGCGTAATACTCGACTCACTTCATTAAATACTTGTTGAGGGTGAGGATAATGTAAAAAACTAATCGTATTAAAAACAGCATCAAATTGTTCTTCACCAAAAGGCATTTCTTCAGCATTTCCTAATAAAAATGTTAAACGCTGTGGATAACAATTACGACTATTTGCTTGACTAATCATTTCCGGAGATAAGTCTAAACCAGTACCTTGAAGATTAGGAAAATTAATGGCAAGACGATGGATAAGTTTTCCCGTACCACAACCTAAATCAAGTACATTTGCCGAAGTTGGTAAATTTACATATTCCAGCAACCTTTTATGTATAGCTTGATAAACTACAGATGGAAATAACCAATCATAACTTGGTGCCCAACGGTCAAAAAATGTTTGTTTAATGGAAGTATTATTTGTCATTTCAGTTATCAGTTGTCAGTTATCAGTACCTATGGCTAAACCCTATCACCGATCGGGAACTCCTAAAACCCTTTTTTGTTTTGATAGGGAGATGGGGGTTTGGGGGGAGAGTAAGCGCCAAATTACGGCTTGCAGGAAAAAAACATATTTTTAAATACATTTACTCTTCCGACTTAGTGATACCAATTACCATAAAGTAACGCTATACTTAGGCTATACTTCAGATATACTTCAAAAGTTAAATAGTTACCAAGATTCAAAGTCTGTTTTTGACAATTATTAGTCGCTTAGTATATATTTTTCCTACTTTTAATCTCTCCCGTACGGACGTTGCATGCAACGTCCCTACTACTCCCCACACTTCCCCACCCGATCGGGTATAGCATTCTTTTTGAGAAATGGTATGAGAGGGTATTTTTTCAAGTTACAGCCTTTGCTATATACAAAGATTTGCCGATGGGACAAGCCTGCTTTTATACCCGGACTTGGTATCAGGAGTCAGAATGAATAGGTTTAATACCATTTTTTATGTCGTAACTTATCTTTTTCGTCAAATAGACATTTTCTATACAGTCTTTTAATCGTATTTATTATTCGTAACATTCTTTTTTGAAATTGGTATAACCCCACAGATTAATTAGGGCTTGCTGATTAAATCGAAAAGCATTGACATATAAAGGTTTTAGACTTCTTAGGTATTGAAAAAGTACGAAGTTTTTGTTCTAGGGATCTCAAAAAGTTAGGATTTTGGGTTACGCGAGGCAGAAAAATTAAGGGATGATTTTTCCTCCTGCCTCCTCTAAATTCCCTATTCCTCCTGACTTCCCCTCCTGGCTCCCCTCCTGGGAGGGGTGGGGGTGGGTTGGGTTAGGGCTGGGTTGACTCCTGACTCCGTTCTCCTACCTTCACCCATAAGACTTTTTCAGCAAACCCTAATTAATATCTGTATCAATTATCTGTAGGGTATAGTAACAACAAGCTACCAAAAATTTTGCGATTAATTCATATTTTTAAAGCTAGAATATATCAACTTAATATTTTATTGATAAATAGCCTCTCCCAAATTTTATTGAATAATCGAAAAACTCTGTATTTAACCATATTGAAAAATGCTATAAATTCAAAATAATCAGCAATTTAGTTATATACTAATGCCTCCTTTCCTCTAGTTATTTCAATAGTAACTTTGCCACTAAAATCAGGGATAGGGGCGGCTAATTTAGTTAAACTAACCTTGACATCTTGTACTAATGGCTGTTCTAAAATAGCTGTAGCGATCGCATCTGCTACTTTTTCTAATAAAGCAAACTTAGAATTTTTTACCAGTTCTTGGACAGTATTAACTATACTGGCATAATCAACAGTATCTTCTAAGGCATCACTTTTGCTAGCAGCAGTCAAATCTAACCCTAAAGTTAAATCTACTTCAAACCATTGACCTAATACTTTCTCTTCTGGAAAAAATCCGATGTATCCGTAGCAGCGAATTCCAGTAATTGAGATTGAGTCCATAATGACTAATTAAAAAATAGTTCCATCACTTTTTATCTTAATCGGAGGCGTACCATCTTTTCTTAATTCTTTTGGTATTTTTCTTCCTGCTATCCAGGCACCACCTTGTAAAACTTTTACCAGTGGTAATTTTAAGGCGGTTAAGTTAAGTTTTTCTCGAATAACTATAGCAATTTTATCTAAAAGACTAATAGTTAAAAAAGATATATATTTTACAATAATTTCGGAATTAGGCAAATGTTGCCGCTGTAAAATTAAGGAATTTTTCACTTTTATTGATTTCATATCTATAAATAAACCGCCATTCCTATATTCTGCCAACCCAGTTAGATCGTCTAATCCGATATATTTTTTAACCCAATTCTTGTAATGGTTCGAGTAGTGAATAGGTCAAACATTGAGATAATTTATGAAAGGGTATATATTCATCCCCTAAATTGTTAGTTTTAAGGCCCGAATGAAGCCAAACATCTCCTAAGTTAATTCCTGAGATTGTACTACGCACTGGCCAAACTTCTCCTAATCCTTCCAATACAACATTTAATACAGCAGTGGCTTCAATTGTTTCGTTGTAAGTATGATTTTACAACATCACGCCGTGTGCAACTTTTTCCAACCGACGAAATTTAGGGAGTTGTGAGAACCAGACTTTCTGCTCTTGACCCAGAAACGCTGATTATTCCATAGAAAGTTGCACATCGCGTAAAATATACATAATCAACCATATTTTCTGGACGTGGATTATCAGTGCCAAAAAAAGAGGGATGTTTCTCTAACACTTTGCCTAAACGTTGCAGTAATTGTAGACGACCTTCGACACCTACTAGAGGATTTTCTGCATTAACTTGAAATTCTTGGAAAAGGTATATTTAATGTGGGATACTGCTAGTAGATAGTATCAATATTATTGATAAAATTTAATCTACAAAATAAATCGGGAAATTAAAAGGTATCGCTCTAACAATGTCTAATCCTACTAACTTAAACAACTTAGAAAAAAATCAGGGAAATGCTGCTATTGGTATGGGTAGCAATTTGGGAGAATCTCTAGATACTCTAAAAAATGCAATTCAAACTTTAGATGAAATTCCTGGTATTAACTTAATTAGTTATTCTAACTGGTATAGAACTAAACCTATAGGTCCACCTCAACCAGATTATATCAATGGTTGTGCATTATTAAAAGTAGAATTAACCGCCCATAAATTGTTAGAAATTCTCTTAGAGACTGAACAAAAATTTAAGCGGGTACGTTTAGAACATTGGGGACCTAGAACTTTAGATTTAGATTTAATTTTATATGATGATTTAGTATTAGATACTCCTAATCTGCAAATACCCCATCCTCGAATGAGAGAAAGAGCTTTTGTTCTTGTACCCCTAGCAGAAATAGCTCCTGATTGGATCGAGCCAGTTTCAGGAAAGACAATCGCTAAACTTCTAGAAGAGGTAGAATGTTCTGGAGTATCCAAGCTTTAAGCTGGTAAGTAAAAATAGTAATTCTACTAATGATTAAAAAAGCACTTATAACAGGTTCAGCAGTTGGAATAGGTAGGGCGATCGCTCTCGACTTAGCCAGCAAAGGATTTGATGTGGCATTTCACTATAACCAAAGTGCAGTTAAAGCTAACCAAGCAGCTAACCAAGCAGCTACTTATGGAGTAAAATCTATTGCCCTACAAGCAGATGTTACTAAACCAGAGCAAGCTCAGTCTCTTGTAGAAAATGTGGTAGAAAAACTAGGAGGTTTATCAGTAGTAGTAAATAATGTAGGAAACTTTTTAGGAAAACCTACGAGCGAAATATCCATAGCAGAGTGGCAAGAAGTTATTGACTCTAATCTCAATTCTAATTTCTATGTTACTACTGCAGCACTTCCTTATCTCAAAGCAGCTAATGGGGCACGAATAGTTAATTTTGCTTGCGCTCATGCTCAAAATGTGGTAGCACGAAAGACAAATACGGCTTATGTAATTGCCAAAACAGGCATCATCATCTATAGTAAATCTTTGGCTCAAGAGCTAATTAGAGACAAAATTACTGTTAATGTGGTATCCCCTGGAATAGTTGAGAATTCTTTTGACCTAGAAGAAATGATTCCTAAGCTACCTGCTAAACGTCCAGCAACTTTGCAAGAAATTAATCATGCTGTTTGGTTTTTTATTAATCCTGATTCTGATTATATTACAGGGCAAGTTTTGGAAGTTTCTGGTGGTTGGAATTTATAAATTAGGGAATAAGAAATAGGGAATAAGGAATAGGGAATAGGAAAAAAATTAATTTAACTTATTTAAGTTAGGAAACCTATGACTCAAAAATAAGGTATCAAGTCTTCCTTTTCAAGACTGTAAAAAAGGAAATTTATGATTTTCTTGCCTCTTACTAAAGCTGGGGTTACTGATAACTGAAATGCTTCATCTTGAAGATTTATATACAATCTACGAACAAAACAAAAATTCTCTAAAAGCCAAAGTAGAAGAATTTTCTATTGGTAATAAAGGGAATAGGGAATAGAGGAAATTTTTAACTTATATATCAGTTGAGTAAACCTCTGACTAAGAAATAAGGTTTCAAGCTTCCTCTTTAAAGGGGATAAAAAAGGAGATTACCAATGGATAATGGATAATTGATAATTGATAATTAATTAATCCGGTTGAAAGCCTCTCTTTTTATTGTGATTTCCTTCTCTTCAATTCCATTACGGTTTGAACCAGAGGTAATTATCCATTATCAATTAATGAAATATTTTCTTGCCTCTTACTAGAGCTGGGATAACTGATAACTGATAACTGATAACTGATAACTGATAACTGATAACTGATAACTGGAATGCTTAATCTTGAAGATTTATATACAATCTACGAACAAAACAAAAATTCTCTAAAAGCCAAAGTAGAAGAATTTTCTATTGGTAATAAAGGGAGTAGGGAATAGGGGGAATTTTTAACTTATATATCAGTTGAGTAAACCTCTGACTAAGAAATAAGGTTTCAAGCTTCCTCTTTAAAGGGGATAAAAAAGGAGATTTTGGATTTTTGTAGCCTCCCTATTACTGGAGGTACTGATAACTGATAACTGATAACTGATAACTGATAACTGAAATGCTTAATCTTGAAGATTTATATACAATTCACGAACAAAACAAAGATTCTCTAAAAGCCAAAGTAGAAGAATTTTCTATTGGTAATAAGCAATTTAATTTTAATACTGAGAAAGCTATTTTAGGAGTTATAAATCTTTCTAATGATTCTTGGTATAGAGAAAGTGTATGTTTGAGTGCAGAAACAGCTATTCGTCGAGGAATGGTTTTGAAGGCTCAAGGTGCAGATGTTGTAGATATTGGGGCAGAATCAACTTTAGAAAAGGCAGAAAGGGTGGAAGATATTAGGCAAAAAAGTCAAATTTTGCCTGTTTTGAAAGCGCTTAACGAAGAAGGTGTTTTGACTTCAATAGAAACATATTATCCAGAAGTTGCCACAGAATGTTTAAAGGCAGGAGCTAATATAATTAATTTAACCGGACCGGAAAAAAGTGCTGAAATTTATCAGACTGTATCTGAATTTAATGCGGGGGTAATTATCTGTTATGTTCAGGGAAAAAATGTGAGAGAAGTGGGTGATTTTGATTTTGGAGATGACCCTACAGATTTAATGTATGAATATTTTGCTAAAGAAATAGAAACAGCAACTAAATATGGCGTGAGAAAAATATTTATTGACCCTGGTTTGGGATTTTATTATAAGAATCTTCAGGATAGTTCTCTACGCATTGGTTATCAGATGAAAACTTTTTTAAATACTTTTAGATTGAGGAAATTAGGTTTTCCAGTATGTCATGCACTTCCCCATGCTTTTGAATGTTTTGGAGAAGAAGTTAGAAGTGCCGAACCTTTTTTTTGCGTGTTAGCTGCATTGGGAAAAACTGATTTATTTAGAACCCATGAAGTTCCTAAAATTAGAGCTGTTTTAGATACTTTGGGATTATTTTAAAAATAAGGGAGTAGGGAAGAATTCATTAATGGATAATGGATAATTGATAATTGATAATTACCTCAAGGAAAACCGTAACGGAATTGAATATCAGGAAATATTATTTCTTTTTTTGGTCGGTTGGATATGGGGTTTAGCGCTCCACACAACGCGCGTTAACGCAGATAAACGACCGCTTTTTCTCTTGAAATAGAAGGCTTTATACCTTGATTTTTCGGTAAGAAGTAATAGACCACTCCGGAAAAGAGGGAGTAGTAGAGACGTTGCATGCAACGTCCGTACAGAGTAGGGAATAGGGGGAAAGAATTAATGATTTATGGACGATAATTTATTTTATTTTTAATCTAATAGTAGTTCTAAATAGGTTGTAAGTTCATAAGCAAAATTAATTACACATTCTAT
>NZ_JAAHGT010000244.1 GCF_010672385.1 Okeania sp. SIO2F4 | reverse complement strand
TAGCTCAAGAAAGATTTAGATTGAACTGTAGTAAATATGAAAAGATAATTATGACTATTTGTGGACTTGTTCGATTAAGAATAGGGACAGTTGTTTTATAGATGTGAAATAAGCGCTAAGATGGCAAGATAAATTTGTTTATATAGATACTATTTTTCTGCTAGTTATTAATAGTAAGTATCTCAAACACCTATTCTGGTGTACAAAGTAACTACCTTTGGGATTTTGCGTTGGCGCAGGGAGCAAGTGCGGCAGCTATATCGCGATTCTAAAGGTAGTGATAGTAGGACTTTGGTTGTTTTCGGAGATGTCTATTGCGTGGGCGGGGAAAAGATAATCCCTGGGCATTTTGGCAAGGGTGTAACGCGGGATTATCAACTCTAGGTATTGAAGCGGATGGTGCAATTAAAGGTTGTCCGTCATTACCAACTTCTGCCTATACTGGCGGTAATATCCGAGATTATTCACTGCGGACAATTATTGAAGAGACAGAAGAGTTGCGGTTTAACTTGGGAGCAGATACTCCCCAGGGAACAGATCATTTATGGGGTTTCTGCAAAGGTTGTGAATTTGCTCAACTTTGTCGTGGTGGTTGCAGTTGGACTGCTCATGTTTTCTTTGACAAACGAGGTAATAATCCCTACTGTCATCATCGAGCGTTAACTCAGGCAAAACAAGGAATTCGGGAACGGGTTGGAAGTATAAAGCAAGTGGAAATCCTTTTGATAATGGGGAATTTGCTCTGATTGAAGAACCTATTAACGCTCCTTGGCCAGAAAATGATTCTCTACATTTTACCAGCGATCGCATTCAATGGCCTGAAAGTTGGCAAGAAGAAAATGAGCCAACTCCTGAGTTAGTTGCTGTTAGTAAATAATTAATAATTAATAATTAATTATTACCTCTTCTGTAATATAAAGATTGGCTAAAAGGATTTTTTTTCCGCTTTTTATCCATGAATGGAGAGGCTTTATACCTAAATTTTTCGGTAAATAATCAGAAATTCATTAAATATTCCTGCCAATCAAAATCTTGATCGTAAAGATGTAGCCGTTATTACTTCGTTCCGCTTGGAATAGTCAGGTAACTTTTTTTGAGAGCAATGTTTCGAGATAAGAAAGCTTTGGATAAATTGGATAAAGTTACATATTAGTATTGATTAATCAGCTATCGGCAAATATCAAGTTGGTAGCTGATATTAGTCACAAAAATAATTTTAAATTAATATCATGTCGGGATAAGAGCGTGATAAAAAAACTTTCTCCCTTCTAACCTTTTCTTTCCTTATGCCTTCTGCCTTATTCGTCCAAAATGTAAGTGTTCAACCAGACATTATATAAGACATAATTTTGTAATTTATGTCTACTTTATTCAAGTTAATGACTTGCATATTCAGCAATAAATCAGGAAAATATTAGCAGTATCTAGCTAAGTATTGCTTGTCAAGTTAAAACTTAACTTTTAATATAAAAATGACTTTTATTTTAAACTCTCATAATATTTTTGATGATCTGTCAGAGCATTCTCTAGGCAACAAAAAAGAAGAAGCTCTGAGCAAAGTTGAACCAATAAATGCTAAAAATTTTAACTTGTTAGTAACTTTTACTGATGGTCGTAAACTACTTGTCAAACAAGAACACCATAATCAGCAGGGAAAAACTATTGGTGAGTTTCAGAATGAATGGCTATTTCAAAAATTTTTAAATCAATTTCCCCAACTTGAACCTTGGCGTTTGTTTTTGCCAAAAGTAGAACATTTTGATTTAGAAAATTCTATTATCGTCTCTACTTACTTGGATAACTATCAGAACTCAATGAATTTATATAGCAAAGAAAATAGTTTTTCCGAGGAAATTACAATAGAGATTGGTAAAGCATTAGCAACCGTTCACCGTGATACCTTTAATTGTCAAGAACATCGAGAATTTTTTTCCGATCAGACCAATCACTTAACAAATGAACAAGTACACAAGTTTGTCAATAATTTAGAAAGAATAACACCAAAAATTTTTGGGATAGTACCAGCAGATGGATTAAAATTCTTTGCTCTTTATCAGAGATACGATAGTTTAGGTCATGCGATCGCTCAATTAAGCAATTCTTTAGAAATTAAACAGCCATGCAATTACTTGATTTTTCATCAGTTCAGCAAACCACTCAAATTCAGGATAGATTACAGAGTGTGTTAGAAGATATTGTACAAAACGTTGAGATTAAACCTAATTTTTTCATTCAACATCCAGATTATAAACCATTTGAATTAAACGCACCGTTTGCTCCACTGCCATTGATTTGACAGTGCGGACTCCAGAAATAGATTCGATTAAATAACTATTTTCTTCTGCTAATGCACCAAAAATTTCCCTAGAAATTCGGCGTAACTGGACTTTCAGAAAAAAGTGAAGTAAACTAGGCTAAGATTATTATATATTCTGGCTTTTACCTGAAAATGCTATCTGATGAAAGAAACAACTTTGTCTGCCTTACCACCATGCTTTGAAAAGTGGTGTCAAAAATTTGATGATTTATGGAAAACTCTTGGTCAAAAAAAGGGATTTCGTTGTTATTTGGCCGGATTATTAGGAGAAAGCAAGTGGAAAAATATTGCTCAAATGACTGACAATATTATCGGTTCTTCATATCATAATGTACATCATTTTCTTAGCTATGCTAAATGGTCAGAGTCTTCAATAAATGAGCGTCGTTTACAAATTATGAATAAACGTAATCAAACCCAAATTAGAAATGGATTTGCTCTGATTATTGACGAGTCTGGGCACAGAAAAAGCGCACCGCCTGCGCTGAGGAAACCCCAGCGTAAAGACGGAGCAAGAAGTGGTAATTTTACAGATGGAGTTGGCAGACAAATCTTTTGAGAAATTGGTAAAACAGACAATGGAATAGTGATAGTTACCAGCCATTTATATGATGGAGTCAGAAGTATCCCTTTAGATATTGAATTATATCACTCTTCATCATCTTTATCAGAGGGAAAAGAGGATAAATAATTTTTTAAAAAACCAGATTTAGCACTCAAATTAGTTCAAAAAACATTATCCAGAAAATATCGACCAGGTATAGTTTTAGTGGATGGAGGTTATGGCAATAATTCTTCTTTTTTGGAGGAGTTAGAAAGTCTAGACCTTAGCTACATAGGTGGTTTGGCTAAAAATCGTTTAGTTAATGTTATTCATCAAAAAACAGGAAAGAAACAGTCACAAAAAAAGATTAGATGAAATTGTATTATCTCTACCTCAAAAAAATTTGACTGAAGTTACTTTAGAGCAAGAAAAACCTAAAACAGTGTGGGTAGCTACCATTAAGGCAGAAATCAAAGGTATGTCTGGTGGAAGAACTATTGCAATCGTCATGAACAATAGTTCTGTAAAAGATGCCACTGAAATTGATTATTTAATCACAAATAAAAAAGATGAAAATGTGATAGGAGAATGGATAGTTACAACCTTTTCTCAGAGAAACTATATTGAAAAGTTTTATAGAGAAGCTAAAGGATGGTTAGGTTTAAAAGAATATCAAGTGAGAAATAAAAACAGTCTCATACGTCACTTGATTTTAGTTTTTGTTGCCTGTACTTTCATTATTTATCAGCAATTAATGGGAGGGCTAAGAAAACCTTATGCTAATAAACCCTTGACAAATTTTACAGAAACTTTAGAAGCATTTCTCACAAGTATTTCTTACAACTTTTTTTGTTGGTTGCAAGAGCATCGAGATGTTTTTGCTCTGCATAAAGCCAATCTGGGATTGATTTGGGGATAGACTCAAGTACAATCTAATGAATATAAAAGATTGAGGTAATTTTATTTAACTTTTTTCCTAAAGTCCAGCCAAATATTGACTCATTATTCAATATTTAGTCTAAACTCCAGTTCAAAGCGTTGCTCTAATTGTGGGCACATAAGTAGGTACGCACGAAAAAGCTTAACTATATTAAGTTAAAACTAACCCCAAACTCCGACCTACAGTTGATTTGAGGAAAACTTTACATTTTGTTACATAGCGACAAATTTTAATGCCTATCTACTTAGCAGAAAAATTACCTCTACAAAGGTTTTCATTTGGGTAGACTACAGTCGAAAAAAGTGCCAGGTTTTAGACTGAAAACCCTAATGCATGAATCGGATTTTGGGCAGAATAATTGGAGAAAAATCAAGGGACTCTCATATCCGACTACCTCCTCTATAATTCCCTGTTCCTCCTAACTACTCCCCTACTCCCCTACTCCTTAAAAAGACTTTTTCAGCAAACCCTAATTAAATTTTAATAGCGTTTATCCTTAAAGGTTTATATATTTGGCGATATAGTTGCCGCACTTGCTCCGCCAACACTTGAACAACAAAATACAAAAACCTTAAAAATTTGCTTTACGCCAAATTACTTGATATACTAACTTAGTATTATACCAATTACTTGTCAATGCCTTTAAGATGAACTTCTCTTATATAAGATATTGTCAGTATTTAATAAGTAGTCAAAACAATTATACTCTAACAAATCTTGCCGATCATCTAGAAAAAATTAGCCATGACCAGATTAATCGTTATTTGAAAAATATTGATTTAGGTACATAAATTTTATGGCAAAATATCAGGGAATAAATTGTCACTTCTGAAGATGGTTATTTGCTGCATTGATGATACAGTTTTTAATAAAAAATATTCCCATAAAATTGATAGCGAAGCTCCTCTGCGCATAGGCACTTGTCCGGCGTCAGTACAGTGGTAATGAACATGGGATAGTGAGTGGGATAGGAATAGTTAATTGCTTATATTTTAATCCTCAGATAGTGAGTGGGATAGGAATAGTTAATTGCTTATATTTTAATCCTCAGATAGAGCGATTATGGATAATAGATTATCGTATTTATAACCCAGAAAGTGATGAAAAGAGTAAAATAGATAATGTAGAAGAAATGATGATTGATATAGTTAAAAGAAGAAAATACCAGTAAAAACAGTATTAATGAAGAGCTGGTATGCAACCGAAAGACTAATGGCTTTAATAGATAATTTAGGTAAAATTTATTATTGCCCGTTAAAAAGCAATCGTTTAGTAGATGATAGTGGGGGTGTGAAAAAATACCAAAGACTAGAAGAATTAAAATGGACTGAGTTGGAATTAATATCAGGAAAGATTATTAAGATTAAAGGAATTCCAGTGAGATAAAAAAGCGAGTGCTAATTGGTGAGGTCTCCTCAGAATGTAAGACGCACATCTGACAGTTAAATTATTCTGGGCTACTGTTTCTACAAACTTCAGCAGAATATATTGCTACTAATAACCTCAATTATCAAAGTACAGATGACGTTGAATTTGAGATTCAAACGAAAAATTGAGGAATTCCACAGAGAAATTAAACAACGCGCCAGGGCTTTAATTTTGCCAGTGTCGTCGGGCAAAAATTCAAAAAAATCACATTGCTTGTGCTATGTTGGTGTGGAATCATTTGAAAAAAATGGCAAATGTTCTAGGAAAAACTATTTATCAGCTCAAACATCAATTGTCATCTAAATATCTAGTCTCTGAACTCAAATATCAGACAATTAAAATGACAGTTATTTAAGTTTTTATAGATTGTTTAGAACCAGCAAAGCAGGGGGATTGCTATAATTTTTTAGGCGATCGCTCTACGCACGTATACGCTATATATAGTTAGTGTCTCTGCGTAAGTCCTGTTTTAATTTCTACTTTGAGTTAATCATCAAAAAAATCCGGATTTCCCATCTTTAGCTAATATGTAAACCCGGTTTCTCTGCAGACAATTCATTTTGTTTGAATATCCTACCTAGCTGACAAATGCTACTTCCGGTACAGCATCATCATGTTCAACCCTGAACACATTAGCACTTAGATTAGCTACAATTTGTTTTCCCTGTTGGGTCAAATTCAGATAGGATATCGCATCCCTAATATAGCTATAAACTACATTCCAGTAAAACTTAGGATAACCCTGACGTAAATCGCCTGGATTATTGTATCCTAATATTTTATTCTGGCCTGTTTCCTCAAATTCATAGAAGAGGGCACTAATTTTTTGTAAATAGCGGGGGTCGCTCAATTGACCAATTAAATCTGCGGCTCTCACCAAACCAGGATAGTTTTCCTTATCCTGATGATCCTTATCTGCTGGTACAGGGAAACGAGTCAGTTCTATATTACGCTTAATTATTTCTGCGTCAATTAACTTATGACCTCCAAAACGTTCATCAATAAATAGCTTACCT
The DNA here is from genome assembly GCF_010672385.1 of Okeania sp. SIO2F4. Taxonomy (GTDB): domain Bacteria; phylum Cyanobacteriota; class Cyanobacteriia; order Cyanobacteriales; family Microcoleaceae; genus Trichodesmium. Next base: position 5,010 of record NZ_JAAHGT010000244.1, on the reverse strand, counting down.
CGATCGACATGATAGGGAGTAAGACTAGCATCTGTAGCACCTCTTGGTAGAGATACTTTCATGTTATCTATCCCCGTAGCATACAATCTCAAATTCCCTCGATCTTGACGACATACACCTTTAACATATCCAATATCATGACAAAGTAGGGAAATGTGGTAGTGCAACCAATCTTCACAAGATACGCCACCTTCACGGATATGCTTCCCTCGTAACATTTCTTGTCCTACTAAAGTTACAAGAATAGTATGTTCTACATTGTGATAAAGGGCATCACCATTAGCAATGTTTTCTAATGCCATCCCGGCCGCCCAGGCGATAATATCAGCATAGTCTGATTTATATCCACCATAAGTATGACGATAGCCATTAGTTAGCCGTTTTATGAAAGCATCAATCAGAAGTTCAGTGGAGTTAAACATCTGCAGTCTCCTAATTTTAATTTACTCTTGTCGTGAACTTATACTTACTTTTATTTACCATCATAAACGGATTATCTAAGTTCATTTTTTCCGTCTGATCGAGTTATAAGTGCCTAGGCAAAATTAATGACCTAATTTTCTTCCCTGTGATTTTTACGGCATTGGTCATTTCAGTTATCAGTTATCAGTTATCAGTTATCAGTACCTCTGCAATAAGGAGGCTTGACCTTGGCGAATATTCTCTTTTTTCGAGGGGAGATTGGATATGGTTAGGTAACCTATCCATCCCATCCGTTTGTCATGCTCCGCAAAGGACCGCTTTTTATCCCCTATCCAAGGGGAGGCTAGTGACCAGAATTTTTCGGTAAATCAAGAGATGAAACTTTAAGAGTAATCTGTTTCTAATACCTCTAAAATATTTAACCAGAGTAAGTGATCGGTATCACCCCTAGTAGAAAATCATCCCACCAATTACCAACGCCGACTGTTCAGTACCTAGAGTATGTGTAATTATTTTTGGATAACTACTTACATCTATACTAATGAATTATTCTCATTAATAGGTAATCAATTTGTTTCAAGTTGGATTCTTACTTGTCTTTAATATTTATGGTCATCGATCGACTGAATATCCAGTTATCATTAGGTAAATAAAAGCAAATTACCCAAGGAAAATGCAAAATTTTCTAACCCTTATCCTTAATATAGCTGTATGTATATTGAATTAGATAAATACATAAATAAGTTTTTCATGCAGGTGAGATATATCAATTTAGATTTATTGTTTTTCCCAGTTAAGCTGTTCCCTAAAATCCCATTTTTTTTTACCTCATCCAACCGAGAAAGGCTATATTAGTAATTTTTATTCTTAAGTGAACATTGCATCAATATTTTCTTATCGCAATTTATTGGATCGCGAGTATATTTTTAATTTAGGTTATTAGTTAATTCAGTTTCACTTTCACTTTTATTTTACCAAAAACATTTATGGTTATTAATCCTAATATAGCAATCCTATTTAAGTTGTAATATTTTGGTTGCAGTTAGGAGTCAGGATTAGGGGCGATTCGCGAATCGCCCCTACAGGAATCATAATTTTCAAGGTTTTCAGTTCAAATTAACTATTATAAAAATTCTCACAACTAATGTGCGGACTTGCTATATAGCATTTCTTACTCAGAATTAGGTAAAGTAAGTAACCTTGAAAGTCGAAAAACCATAATTAGGGAAATGAAAAATATGATACCCGATCGCTTACTTCTAATTTCTGTAGCAGTTCATAAATTAATTATATGAAGTTTATTTTCAATTTTATTATTTGGATAACTAGAGGATATCTAAAATCTAAATTTTGATGATAATATTTAGTTGTCTATTTGTGTACTATTTACTCTTGATAAATTTGCCAGATTTAGTGTGACATTATATACTCAATATAGTCAGTATTGACTATAAACTCAAAAAATATAGTCTCTTATATTGAATGATAATTATAGTTATTGCCCCTAATCTTATTTTCAAATAGCTATAATTATCAATATATATACTATTTATACTTGGGAATCATCAAACATTATTTTATATAATTTTATCTCAACTTGCCTGTGATTAAAATCCACTATCATTGGTGACAATAACATCATTTATATGTGATCCTCGCCACAAAAATCAAGACAAAATATTATACCAACATCCATAACTAAATCAAAATAATAGCAATGACGAATCACAAAGATAAGTCTCAAAACATATTTTTTGACCCCCATCAAGAAGATAGTATCTTTGAAAAACTTCCTCAAGAAGTTAAAAAATGGGCAGCTAGCTTACCTTGGCATCAACGCCGTTATGTTTGATCATTTTCTTATATTTTATGTGCTTCTTCTCCTGAGAAACAAGCAGAGTTTTTAGATGATTATATAGCCGATGGTTTGGCCGTAAAAATGCTGCAGGATATAGATACAATTAACAGAGTTAACAAATATCTGAGACGGTTTCGTGCCAAAACAAAAATCAATGAATATGTACTCCGAAACTACATTAGACTATACTATATTCATGCAGCTCAAGATGTAAGTTGTCAAACTCAACAGTATTTAGAGTCTGCCCTCAAGTTAGTCATTAATACAGAAGAAAGAAATCAAATATTCAACTATATCTTAGGATTTGAGTTAATTAAAATTGTGTTCACAATGAGTTGGCTACAACATGAGAGATTAGCTCGGCTTCAGACAAATCAAGAAAGTTTTATTAATACATATATCAAGCCAATTCAGTATGCACATCAAGTTAATGGTATTATCGTACCTAAAGATAAAGGTGTATTTTTTGCTAAAAGAGATTATTATGTGCAAATACCTGAAATATCTCCTAAAAAATTAGTAGAGTTAGTAAGAGAAACTTTTCCTGCAAAGAAAGTTAATAAATGTGGTTTTATAATCACTCGCCATATTAAAGCTTTAAGATTTGACTTTGATTATATCTTTCAACAGCAAGAGCAAGAAGGAATTTTTCCTGGTGAATTTGAGTCTATACTTAATTAAAGTACAATCATTATTAATTTTAATTTTAGTAGAACGAAATTCATAAATAAGCAATAGGATAATAATTATAAACTGTTAATAAACTAAATCTTAAAGCTTGAATACTGCCGGGGCTGGAAATCCCTGCCTAATTCCAAAAGTAAGGACTCAAGAGGACTAGCTATATTTCATTCCTCTTTTACTTTTATATGTTGGAAAATACTTACCTCTTCATTATCTATTCCCTTTTTTAGATTGACTTTACAAAAAATAAGCCCTAGAGTATAGAACCCATTTGAGATCTGATCTATTTAAAAAGAGATGGGGAGGTGGGGATAGAGGGAGGTGGGGAGTATTTTTCAACCGACCTTGCTGATTTTAGGAATTTCATTCCTAAATTTATAATGTGATTTTCAGACCTATTTCCCCTTGTTCCTGGCGCGGAAAAAGCTCCTTTCTAGCTCCTGAGGACTCACTCGTGTAAAATTATACTTTTATTCAGGAACGCCTTTCAACCTTTTTCCCATATTCCTTCCCTCCATCTTCTGACTCGATCCTCGGTCCTCCTGGTAAAAAAGGCGGGTCCCTGACAAAGATACCTTCAGGGGTTCTATAAGGCACAAAGGTGTTAAATACACGATAGGATGAGAAATATAAATAAATCAGATTCAGGAGCCTGTCGTGCTACTATCAAAAGGATTTGAAGTAGAAATGTACACTGGCACACCCCAAGGTAATATAGTTGGCCTGTCAGACCAAATAGTGGCCAAAGTACAGGGGTTTGTGAGGGAGCCAGATAGTAGAAATGTAGAATACACTACTGCACCATTGTGCAGCTACGATCGACTTTTATGCGCTCTAGTAAAGCCAAGACTAAAACTACGAAATTATTTAAGCACTTTAGGAGATTACACTATAATTCCAGGAAGTACATTATCTCTAGGAAATAGTAATCTTTTTTATCGTTCCGATCCAAACAACCCATATTACACATATATAGAACAAACCTACGGTTCCAAAGTTGTTACAACCAGTATTCATATTAATGTTGGTATTAGTGACCCAGAATTACTAATGCGAGCTATTCGCTTAATTCGGATGGAAGCTCCTTTATACTTGGCTCTCACTGCCTCTTCTCCTTTTCTAGATGGTCAAGTGACAGGGTTTCACTCTACTCGTTGGGCAACTTATCCCAAAACTCCAACTTATGTCCCTTTGTTTGAAAGTCATAGTCATTATATTAAATGGACTGAGGAGCAAATAGCAGCAGGGATTATGCAAAATGTCCGCCATCTTTGGTGTTCTGTGCGGCCTAACGGCGATCGTCGTCCTTATAATCTTAATCGTTTAGAATTAAGGATTTGTGATTTTGTAGAGAACCCGGTTCTACAACTGGCCTTAGTTGCTTTGTTAGAAGCTCGTTTATGGCAATTATTTGATGACCCTAGTCTCGATCCGTTAGAAAAAAGTAACTTTCCTGCAAATAACCGTTCGGAGAATTTAGTGAATTTGGCAGATAATAATGAAATTGCAGCAGCTCATCATAGCCTTGAAGCTCAACTCTGCCATTGGCAAGATGGTAGAACTATTAGTGCCAGAAATTGGATTGAGGAAATCTATCAACAGGTTTTACCTTATGCTAAAGAACGTGGTTTTAGTTGCTTTCTTTCACCTGTTAAAAAAGTTCTTCGGGAAGGTAATACAGCACAAAAATGGTTAAAGCAATATGAAAGTAGTTTTGACACTCGGAGTGTAATTAAAACAGCAATTTTGGAGATGACAAAACAAGAAGAAGAGTTGGAAGATAAATTGTGTCAATCAATGGTTGCATAAGCTGAGTTTTATCCTATTAGAATTTATGTTTTCTAGTTCCTCTGTGGAAAGCTGGTTGATTTTCATAAACCTCTTAAGGATTTGAATAGGGCTGGCTGATTAACCTTCAAAGCCAATATTAGATTTAAAAAAGGTGCAAGGTTTTCGGTCTAGGGAGCTAAAAAGTTAGAATGAGTGAGTTACTAACGATAGAAAAATAAAGGGATATTTCTGCTTTCTAATTCCTCTAAGTTCTG
>NZ_JAAHGT010000243.1 GCF_010672385.1 Okeania sp. SIO2F4 | reverse complement strand
AAATATCCTACAAATACCAATCCTTGATCGAGATAATTGTTCTAGTTTTCAGTGGGAAACAATTCATAAACGCCAAGATGGAAAACCTGTGTATCTTAACTTTAATGGGATTACTTTAAAAGATAAATTTGAAAATTTTGAAGGTGTTATTGGTACTGCTACAGATATAACTGAACGCAAAAAATCAGAAGAAGCTCTCCAAAAAGCTAAAGACCAGCTACAAGCAGTGTTAGATGCTGTACCTTGGTTCATTTCTTGGATTAGTTCAGACTTACGATATATAGGGGTAAACAAGAAACTAGCAAGTAGTTTTAATTTACTCCCAGAAACATTTATTGGTCAAGAAATAGGTTTTCTTGGAAGTAGTTCGGGTTTCGTTAAATCTATTAATGAATTTTTTGCTAGCTCAGAACAACAAATCTCTCAGGAAGTTGAAACTAAAGTGAATGGTGCTGTAAAAAATTACCTGATTGTAGTTCAGAAATATGACCGAGGAAAAGCAGTAGTTTCAGTCGGAATAGATATTAGCGATCGGAAACAAGCAGAGGCAATGAACATAAAATTAATTACTTCACTCAAAGAATCTGAAAGAAAATTTCGTAGTCTTTATGAAGCAACAAGTGATGCTGTAATTCTACTAGATAAAAAAGGGTTTATTGACTGTAATAGTGCTACTTTAACTATGTTGGGTTTGAATCAAAAAGAAGAATTTTTAACTAGAAAACTAACAGATTTTTATCCACAATATCAACAAAATCAGCAACCATCACAACAGTTACTTAAAACAAAAATAGTCCAAGCAATATGCAAAGGTAATAATCATTTTGAGTGGATCGTCAAGAGAACAGATAATTCAGAATTTCCAGTAGAAGTTTTGTTGACTGCAATGAGAGTAGGAGAAAGCTATGAAGTAAATGGAGAGAAAAAGTTATTCAAAAATAGAGTTATCCAAGCTGTAATTCGTGATATTACGGAGCGGAAACGAAATGAGGAACAAATTAAAGCATCTTTAGCAGAGAAAGAGGTACTATTAAAAGAAATTCATCATCGGGTAAAGAACAATCTGCAAGTAATTTCTAGTTTGTTAAGATTACAGTCAAGATATATTCAAGATGAAAATGTGATGGAAATGCTAAAAGAGAGTCAAAACAGAGTTAGATCGATGGCTCTTGTTCATGAACATCTCTATCAATCAAAAGATTTATCGAGGATTGATTTTAGTGAATATATTCGCAACCTAGCTTCTCACATTTTCCAAGCTTATGAAGTCAAAGCAAGAGGTGTGAAATTAAATGTCAAAGTAGTTCCTGTTTTCTTAAATATTGACACCGTAGTACCCTGTGGTTTAATAATTAATGAGCTTGTTTCTAATTCTCTCAAGTATGCTTTTCCAGAAGAATCTGTAGGAGATATTTCTATAGATTTCAATTATCAGCAGAATAATCAAAATAAATTTATTCTCCAAGTTAGTGATAATGGCATTGGTTTTCCAGAAGATTTAGACTATCAAAATTCTGGTTCTTTAGGATTACGTTTAGTTTGCTCATTAGTAAGACAACTTAAGGGAGAAATTGAGAGACTTAATCAAGTAGGAACAGTTTTTAAAATAACCTTTTAAGGAAAAAGGAAGAGGAAATCAAGAAGAAAGAAGAAGGTAAAAAGTAAATGAGTTATTACGATAATACAGTTCAGTTAAAGATTTTTTTTTGCAGTTCTATAATCTCAAGATTCACTCTAATAGTTCCATACCTTATGAGTTTTTGTTTGATCTAAAACGTATTGGGTATTCCTATTTCTCCTAACTCCTAACTGCTCCCTACTCCCTGCTCCCTACTCCCTAAATATATAGAGGTGAATAAATAATGTCAAAATCAAAAATTATGATTGTTGAAGACGAAAGTATTATTGCTGAAGATTTAGCAGATAGTCTCAAAACCATGGGGTATGCAGTTGTTGATATTGTTTCTTCGGGCGAAGAAGCAATTTTAATGGCAGCAGAAAAGCAACCAAATTTAATATTAATGGATGTAATGTTACAAGGAAAAATGGATGGGATAACAGCAGCAGAACAAATTCAATCAAGCTTACAAATACCCATAATATTCTTGACAGCTTACACCGATAATAAAACCCTACAAAGAGTAAAAGCAACAAATCCTTTTGGTTATATTGTTAAACCCTTTGAAGAAAGAAATTTACATTTAACAATTGAAATAGCTCTCCAAAGACATCACTATGACCCAATAACTCTCTTACCAAATCGTTCTTTATTTATATCCAGACTAAATGAAATTTTATCCCATAAAAATCAAGCTAGTTTAGGAGATTTATGTAAGATAAATAAACCTCATAAATATCAAAATTTTCCGAAAATACCTATCTTCTATATTAGCCTAGATAGAATTAATAGAATCAAAGTAACGTTGGGGAGTAAAAATGGGGAATTGGTACTGTGTAATATAGCGAAAAGACTTAAGGAATCTATTAGTTGCATTGAGATATTAGCTCGTTTAGAAGCTGCTGAATTTGCCATGATTCTTAATTCAGTAGAACAGAAACAAGATGCTATTGATGTAGCTCAATCTATTTTAGATATAATTTCTCAACCAATGGTTTTAGAAGGCTATGAAGTTTATATTACTGCCAGTATAGGAATTACATTTTATCCATTAGATGACATAGAAGTTGATGAACTGCTAAAAAATGCTAATGCAGCAATGTATCATGCTCAACAAAAGGGGGGAAATAATTATCAATTGCATAAGTCAGAAGCTGTTGTGATTTCTCTAGAACAAATGGCTTTAGAAACGAATTTGCGTAATGCTTTAAAACGCTCAGAATTTCAAGTTTATTATCAGCCAAAAGTTAATCTTAGAACTGGTAAAATTACTGGAGCAGAAGCTTTAATTCGTTGGCATCATCCAGAAAAAGGTTTGGTTTCACCAGCAGAATTTATTCCCTTAGCAGAAGAAACAGGGTTGATTATTTCTATAGGAGAATGGGTATTGCGTACTGCTTGTAATCAAACAAAAATCTGGCAAGAAGCGGGTTTTTTCCCATTCCAAATCGCAGTTAACTTATCTAGACGTCAATTTATTCAGAGAAATTTAGAAGAACGAATTATTAAAATTATCCAAGAAGTAGACTTAAAACCTAATAACCTAGAATTAGAAATCACAGAAAGCTTAGTTATGCAAAACGAAAAAGCTGCAAGTAAAATAATAAAATCATGGCAAGAGTTTGGAATTAAAATATCAATAGATGATTTTGGTACAGGATATTCATCCTTAAGTTATCTCAGAGAATTTCCATTTGATGTGATTAAAATAGACAAAAGTTTTATTCGTAATATAACAGCAGATAGCAAGACAGAAGCAATTACAATAGCAATTATTCAAATGGCTCATAGTTTAAACCTAAGAGTAGTTGCCGAAGGAGTAGAAACCCAAGCAGAGTTAGACTTTCTTCGGAAACATAAATGTGACGAAATGCAAGGTTATTTATTCAGCGGACCATTACCTAAATCCAAATTTGAACAGTTATTAAAAGAAGGAAAAAAGTTGGTTTAAAATTTGAGTTGAGAGAGTGTTTGTGGGAAGTATGGGAAGTGTGGGAAGTGTGGGAAGTGTGGGAGTCAATAGGATGTGAATTAATTTTACTGATGAACTTATTACAAAAAAGCACTTTCATTAATTCTCAATTATCAATTATCAATTATCATAGGATGTGTAATTAATTTTACTGATGAACTTATTACAAAAAGCACTTTCATTAATTCTCAATTCTCAATTCTCAATTCTCAATTCTCAATTCTCAATTCTCAATTCTCAATTACATTAGACTCGTCGAAAGCCACCAACCAAAACCCAAACCTAATCCAGAAATAATAGCCAAAATCAAAAAAGTCAAAAAGCCATTGAACAACTCTATCAACTTTTCTCCAGCCACCATTTGAGCAATTACTCCAGCCACAATACCAATAGCTACCCATGACCCAATAATAATATTAGGTCCAGCACCAACCAAAGCGATCGCCACAGTCTTAGACCGAGTAGAATTCCAAGCAGCAGACCAAGCTCCAACCCAAGCTCCCAAAATAAACCCCAACATACTACCAACACCAGTACCAGTCTGTGAAGCAATTACAGCATCAACTATTGTCCCAAAAACAAATCCACCAGCAGCCCAAACAATTGAACCGACCACAACCAGCAATATATTTTCTGCCCCATTGCCAGCCAAAAATCCCACCAAAGCAATTACTCCACCAATAGTCACCACAGCAGCAACAGTTCTTGCCTTTGGTTCAGTACCACTAATTACTCCCAGACTACATCCAACCATACCCCATGCAAAAGCAGTTATTAAACCCCCTACATAATTTCCAGCTATCCAACCCGCTCCACCACCAGCACCCAACATGGCGATCGCCCAACACCTCTGGGAACTTGACCCCTCAATTGCTAAAACAGTCATTCCCATCCATGCCACACCTTCAACTACGGCCCAACTCCAGACAGGAGCCTTAGAAATAATTAACACCCAGGCAGTCATAGCATAAAAAAGGAAAGTACTAATCAAGCTACCCCAAGGAATATCAGAAGTTGTTGAATTTGTCTGACGAGTAGATGTCTGAACATAGACCTCCTGAAAACCACGATCTGTGTTATAATCTCGTGGTCTTTGAGAAGACTGAGGAGGAGTGGAAGGGTAAGGAGAAGTTGGAGGGCGACGTGGTGTTGGTGGTGTTTGATCGGGAGTTGGTCTTGTTGGAGCAACTTGCTGTTGAGAATTACTCAAAAAATACCGCAATTTGCGGTAAGCTTCATTAATCTCTTTCAGACGAACAGTAGCTCTTGCTTGTAGACGAGAGTTTTGGACAAAGCGATCTGGATGCCAGACAAAAGCCAAATCTCGGTAAGCTTCTTTTACTTCTTCTAGAGAAGCGCCTGGTTCAAGTTCTAGAATTTTATAGTATTGGTTTATTTCATCCACACTTGAATTTCTCTTGAGATATTGCCAATACAATTTTGCTAACAAATGTTAACAATGCACAGTAATATTAGATTACTGAGGGTGTATTTCCCAAATTGGTAGAAAAATTTTCTACCAAGCTCTTAATAAAAATTATACGGGCTGCATTTAAGTCGCAGTCAAGACGAAAGCCATCACTGCCAGTCACAACTTTTTTCCCACCTAAATTGTGCAAAACTTCACTAGTCCAACTAACAGTTTTGCGCACGGCAATAGATTTAATTTGATCGGGGACAGGTTTGGCCCTTTGAGAGAGAGTGTTTAAAATCTTTCTATTCTACTACTATCTAGTTAGGATTGCTATATAATAGGTTAATAAGTTCATCAACAAAATTATAGCAATCAGGAATGATTTATGAAATATTTAAAAGTAATTAACATTAGGAATGAGAATTTATTGGCTTCCAGACTTCCTGTAAAGTAGGATTTGAGGGCGATATTTCTAAGCAAAAATTGTGGATATTGGATATTATTTTATGCTCATTCCTTGATCAAAATCCTTTTATATTCTAACTCCTGTTTGGGTGATTCCTATAGATACTCTTACGACTCCTGAATCCTAATTACCACTAAAATTTCACAACTGAAATATGATTACTATAATTATATATCCAATTCTCCCTATTCCCTACTCTCTTTCTCAACAAAGTAAGAATTATGTCAATGAAAACACTGGATATTCAAAAATTACAAATCAGTGTTAGTGAATACTATCTTTGATTGAAAATGATCGAGAGATTGTAATTACTAATGGTAATGTTCCTATTGCTATATTAACTTGATTAACTTTAGTTAGTTTTATTAAACCAAATATCAGGGAATCAGAAAAAAAACACCACATGTAGGATTAAATTTAGGTTCAATGGTTATGAGTGATGATTTTGATAGACCTTCACTAGATTAATTTTGGTTACAAAATCAATGAATACATTTTTTCGATCGCTTGAGTAGTCTTACCTGGCTACTATACTATTTACTCCCTTCTTCCCTATTCCCTAATTTTCTAGAAAAATGTTTTTTAATTCAATAGACTTTGCAATATTCTTACCGATAGTTTTTATTCTCTATTGGTTCGTAACTCAAAGAAACTTGAAGTTGCAAAACTTTTTAATAGTAGCAGCAAGTTATTTGTTTTATGGTTGGTGGGATTGGAGATTTTTATCACTGATACTCATCAGTACCATTGTTGATTATAGTCTGGGAATAAGACTCTACAAAGAAGAAAATTTAACCAAAAGAAAAGTTTTACTGTGGATAAGTATTTTAGTAAATCTTGGTTTTCTTGGATTTTTTAAATACTATAACTTCTTCCTAGAAAACTTTATAAACGCATTTTCTTTATTTGGGGCAGAAATAAAAGTTAACTCCTTAAATATTGTTTTACCTGTTGGTATTAGCTTTTATACTTTTCAGACATTAAGCTACACTATTGATGTCTATAAAAGGAAACTTGAGCCAACAAAAGATTTTATTGCTTTTTCAGCATTCGTGAGTTTCTTTCCCCAATTAGTTGCTGGACCTATTGAGAGAGCTACCCATTTATTGCCTCAATTTTATACCAAACGGACATTTGATTATTCAAAAGCTGTAGATGGTATGCGACAAATACTTTGGGGACTTTTCAAAAAAATTGTCATTGCAGATAACTGTGGTAAATATGCAGATTTGATTTTTAATAATTCAAGTGATTATTCAGGTAGCACTTTGGTATTTGGTGCTTTATTCTTCACTTTCCAAATTTATGGAGACTTTTCTGGTTATTCAGATATAGCTATTGGTACTTCACGTCTTTTTGGTTTTGACTTGATGAGAAATTTTGCTTTTCCTTATTTTTCCAGAGATATTGCAGAATTTTGGAGGCGTTGGCATATTTCACTTTCCACATGGTTTAGAGATTATCTATATATTCCTTTAGGTGGAAGTCGTGGTGGTAGTTGGATGAAAGTCAGAAATACTTTTATCATATTTATAGTTAGCGGTTTTTGGCACGGAGCAAATTGGACTTTTATTATTTGGGGTGCTTTAAATGCTATTTATTTCTTGCCGCTTTTGCTTACTAAAAACAACCGCAAAAATTTAGATATTGTGGCTCAGGGAAAATATTTTCCTAGTTTTAAAGAACTATCATTTATGTTAGTAACCTTTGGTTTGACTGTTGTTGCTTGGATATTTTTTAGAGCCGAAAATATTGATCATGCAATAAGTTATCTATCTGAAATCCTGTCCTATTCATTGTTTACAGAACCAGAATTTCCAGGAAAGAGTGAATCGTTAAATACTATTATTTGGGTAATCGGATTTGTTATAATTGAATGGCTAGGAAGAGAACAAGAATATGCGATCGCTAATTTAGGCAGAAAATGGAAGATACCATTTAGGTATATAATATATTACCTAATGATTATTGCAATAATTATGTCTAGCGATCAACAACAAGGACAAAGATTTATTTATTTTCAATTTTAAGAGAAATAAATACAAGTTCATAAGCAAAATTAATTACACATCCTACTCCCTATTCCCTGTTCCCCTTTCCCTCTTTCAACTAGGAAATTTATTTTGCACAACTACTTATGAAAAAGTTTATATTTAAGATTATTGGTTTCAGTATACCAATGGTGATTTTCTTGATATTAGGATTATTTTTACCTCCTACACCACGCGCTTCAAAATCTCTGCTCTTTGCTGAATTTCAGAAAGATTCTCTACTCAAAAATACTCCCTCTCCTCGGATAATTTTTATTGGTGGTTCTAACTTAAGTTTTGGTCTCAATAGTCAAACAATTAAAGACGAATTAAATCTGAATCCAATTAATACTGCTATCCACGCAATGATTGGCTTAAATTATATGTTATCCAATACAATTAAATATGTAAAAAAGGGAGATATTATTGTGCTTGTTCCTGAATATGCACATTTTTACCGGGATTATAATCACGGATCTATACAATTATTCCGCACTATATTTGATGTAAATTTATCAAAAATCAGGTTACTTAATCCGATTCAGATGTTAAATATGGTAAAATATATCCCGAAATATACAGTTTCTAAATTTCAGCAAAAAGAGTATATAAATGTAAGGGAAAATACTTTTTATGGTGTCAATTCATTCAATCAATATGGTGATACTTATACACATTGGGAATTAGAAAGAAGAGAAGTTACGCCTTTGCCAAAGCTTAAAGGTAAATTTAATCCATCTGTCATGGAACAAATTCAAGAATTCCAGACAGAAATTAAAAATAGAAATGCTATATTACTTATTTCTTTCCCTGGTCTTCAAGATGCTTCATATTTCAATATGATTGAACAAATAAAGAAAGTTGAAGCAGAATATATCAAAAATGGATTTAGGATTTTAGGAAGCTCTAAAAGATATATGATTCCTGATGAGATGATTTTTAATACACCATATCATTTGAACAAAAATGGGGTTGATTATAGAACAGGTTTATTAATTGAAGATTTTAAAAAGTATAACAAACAATATGGTATATGTGATATTTGCGTAGATTAATTATTGCTCTTCCGACGATAAACCTTGAAGGGATTATTTTCTTGAGTAGGGAAGTAGGGGAATAGAGTAATTCTTTTTTTGCTAATTACTCAGTTAAAGTTGAATGGTGGTTTATTTGATCGGATAAAAAAGTGCTCGCTTCTTGAGCATGGAAAAATCAACCTTCTAAAAAATTTTCCACATAGATATACTTGCAATTTTTCCACACAAAGAAAAGTAAGACTAGAAAAAAATTACTTTAGTCTATTTCAGCAACTACCTACCATCTGAAAATATCAATTCAAAAACAGAAATAGAAATATCATTAGAAAATCATAACCCTAGAGATAATAGGTAGCTAGCTGGACTTTAGGGAAAAACAGGTTAAAAATAAGGTAAAACCTTTATACAGTAATGTTTTCACCTAAAATCAAAGGTTTTCTTGGTATATCTAGGTTTTCCTAGGTCATGCTACGCAAACAGCCATTTTAAGCCAGTCTAGGTATTTCCCTTACTAACACTGGGTTTGAAGCCATTTTCAGTGTAAAAAATCTCAAAGTCCAGCTAGTATTTCTGGCAATATAGAATCCAGATGATTCCGGCAGTCATTTTTCTTGATTTTTCCCTCTTCTGAACCATTATAGTTGTTAAGCTCCTTAAAACGCCTTTCCTGAAGGCTTTGTATTTCAACATTAAAGATACCAAATGGGTTCTATACAAAAGCCAGCCTTGGAAAATAAGTATACCTGAATCTCCAGGTAAAATAAAACAACATCTAAAAATATCAATCTCAAATGTCCGCTAACCCTCCTACTACCCTTTTAATTGATGGTCATTCTCTAGCCTTTCGTTCCTACTACGCTTTTGCCAAAAGTCGTAGTGGAGGTTTGAAAACTTCTACAGGTATTCCCACAAGCGTCTGTTTTGGCTTCCTGAAATCTTTACTAGAAGTAATAGAGAAGCAAAAACCAGAATATTTAGCGATCGCCTTTGATTTAGGAGAACCTACATTTCGTCATAAAGCTGACAAAAATTATAAGGCAGATCGACCAGAACCTCCAGAAGATTTAATTACTGACTTAGAAAATTTAAAAGAGCTTTTAGGAGCTTTTAATTTAACAGTTATTACTGCTCCTGGTTATGAAGCTGACGACATCTTAGGAACTTTAGCACAAAGATATAGTGCTGTTGGTTTTCGGGTAAAAATTCTTTCGGGAGACCAAGATTTATTTCAATTAATAGATGTAGAAAAAGGGATTAGTGTTTTACATTTAGCTGCGGGTAAAGGTAGCACTCCTAAAGAATTTTTTGCTGAAGAAGTTAAGGAGAAGTTGGGTATTTTGCCGACTCAAGTTGTTGATTATAAAGCTCTTTGTGGAGATAAGTCTGACAAGATTCCTGGTGTTAGAGGTATTGGGGAAAAAACTGCTGTTAAGTTGTTGAATGAATATGGTTGTCTGGCAGAAATTTATGCTTCTCTGGATAAAATTAAAGGAGCGAATGAGAAAAAGTTAGTAGTAGGAAAAGCTGAGGCAGAGCATTCTCAGTTTATGGCAAAAATTGAAGTAAATGTGCCGTTAAATATTGATATAGAAGATTGTCAGGTAAGAAAATTTTCTCGCTCAGAAATTGAACCTGTTTTGCAAAGGCTGGAATTACAACATTTTCTGAATCAAATTCCTAATTTAGAACAGCAGTTTGATGGGTTGGCAGGAGTTAAGTCTTTGCCGGATGAGTCAGAAAATCAGCAGGAAGAAAAATCAACGAATACTTTTGTTGAAGTGGAAAGTGATGATTGGTTTTTTACTGCTGAAGAGACAAAGGCAGCTCAAGATAAAATTTCGTTAAAATCAGAAATTCAGCCTCAAATTATTGATACTCCAGAAAAGTTAAAGGAGTTAGTAAATATTTTAAAAGAACAGAAAAATCCTCAGACGCCCGTTGCTTGGGATACGGAAACAACATCTTTAGAACCGAGAGATGCGGAGTTAGTTGGAATAGGTTGTTGTTGGGGAAAAAATATAGAAAATGTTGCTTATATTCCTACCGGACATAAAATTGGCAAAAATTTGGAGAAGGTAACAGTATTGGAGGTTTTAAAGCCTGTTTTGGAAAGTGCTGATTATCCAAAAGTTTTTCAGAATACTAAATTTGATAGATTGGTTTTTCGCTCTCAAGGAATTAAATTAGCTGGAGTTGTTTTTGACACAATGTTGGCAAGTTATGTATTAAATCCAGGAGCAAAACATAGTCTGGAAGAAATATATATTAGATATCTTAGAGATGTGGGGATAAATTTACAGAGTTATAAAGATGTAGTCTCGAAAAATCAAACTATTGCTGACCTAGATATTCTGAAAGTAGCTGACTATTGTGGTACTCAAGTTTTTGTGACGTTTCAGTTAGTAGAAAAATTAAGAGCAGAATTAGAAAAGGCGGATAAAAGTAAACCGACTGAAAAATCTTTGTACAAATTATTAGTAGATGTAGAACAACCTTTAGAATCGGTTTTAGCCGAAATGGAATCTCAAGGAATTAGGATTGATATTGAGTCTCTGAAAAATTTATCAGTTCAACTACAAAAAGATGCTCCGAAAAATCAATCTGCTGAGAAATCTTTGTACAAATTATTAGTAGATGTAGAACAACCTTTAGAATCGGTTTTAGCCGAAATGGAATCTCAAGGAATTAGGATTGATATTGAGTCTCTGAAAAATTTATCAGTTCAACTACAAAAAG
>NZ_JAAHGT010000242.1 GCF_010672385.1 Okeania sp. SIO2F4 | reverse complement strand
TAGGGAATAGGGAACAGGGAACTATCAAAGGGTTTCAATATTTACAGGATTTACGCATAAACGCCATTAGTAGGGTGTGTTAGCGCTAGCGTAACACACCGATTATAGTGCTATAAATATCCTAACTTTTGCTTCGAGGCTATATTTAGATTTTGCAATTAAGCAGAACTTACACAAATTATGAAATAATAGGCTATCTGTAGAGGGCAAATGGCATTTTCCCCTACCATAATGATGAAAATTGTTCAGGACTTACGCAAAGGCAATAGACATCTCCAGAAAAGAGGGAATAGGGAATAAGGAATAGGGAATAGGGAAGAATAATTGATGATTTATGTACGGTAATTGATTTTATTTGTGATTTTTGGAGATGTCTAATACATATAGAGTCTTGGTGCGTTACGCTCCGCTAACACACCCTACTAGACTGTTTCAACTAAAATGATGCAATAGGAAGTTTACTAGAGATTGCTTCACTATCGTTCGCAATGACAAATAATCATGCACTATTTAAGATGAAACAGTCCACTACCAATAGCGTTCATGCGTAAGTCCTATTGTTATAAACTACAAGCGTTAATCAGTGCTTTTAGTACGATTTCCCATCACAGCGGCTCCTACTAATACGGCAGCTCCCCCGCCGACTGCTGCTAAAATTGCCATTATTGGAATCCCACTAGATTCTTGAGTTGTTTCCGCAGAAAGCTCTTCAGACTTTTGCACTACATTCTCATCTACTTGAGCTTGAGCTTCAGTTTCATTGGTTTGAGGAGACGCGATCGCTTCTGGAGTTGCTGCTGTATCAGCAGTTTTGGTTTTGCGTGATTCCGCATAAAGGGAGAGACTACCCTGGGTGACAAGCTGTTCCCCAATAGATAACCCTTGGGTAATTTCTAGCATTTCACCTTCAGTTGCTCCAGTTTCCACTTCAACTGGTTCATAAAAATTTTCATATTTTACAAAAACAAGCTGTTTCCCGTCTGCATCTACTAATGCTGTAACGGGTATCATAACAGCGGGACTATTTTCGACTGGGGCGATGGGTGTCACCACAATACCTAACAAAGAATCGGTTTCGGGATTCACCTTTACTCGATCGATCCCACCCGTTGCTTGGAACTCATCACCATGTCCAACATGGGATAATACCACACTAGGGACACCAAGGGTTAAACTTAGTGTTAGAATACTAATGAGTGAAAAATTTTTCATAATAACTCCTCACATTAACAAAAATAAAGATTAAACAGAATTGTTTAATAGTTTGTCACAAGGTAGATGAAATTTAGATGAAATTCAGTAAGTATTTTTTGATGTAAAATTTTTAGGGATTTTAATTTACACTTAGGTATAATTAATATTTAAGTCTAATAGATATCTCCAGAAAAGAGGGAATAGGGAACAGGGGGGAGTAATTGAGAATTTCTGGATAAGAATTAAAGACATTATTAATATCATGTCCAGATAATCAGCGATAAAAAAATTATCCCTTGTTAGTTTTTTATTTCCTCCTGCCTTCTGCCTTCTGCCTTCCTTTCTCCAAAGTGTAAGTACCCCAAGATTTGATATAACTCCCATGACTCAAAAAAATTTTTCTCTACCTAAATACTTCCAATTTGTTCAGTCTTATCCAGAAGCATTTGCAGCAGCTACCTGTGCTTTACTGGTTATTTTAAGTTGGTTTTTTTTACAACTAAATTCGATTGGTTTAGCACTATTTATTCTAGCAGCAGCTTATGTCATTGGTGGTTATGAAAGTGCTAAAGAAGGTTTAACTACTCTCTGGTCAGAAAAAGAATTAGATGTTGATTTGTTGATGATTGTTGCTGCTTTGGGAGCTGCTGGTTTAGGTTTATGGCAGCGAGAATATCACTTAATAATTGATGGAGCAGTGCTAATTTTAATTTTTGCTATTAGTGGCGCTCTAGAAACTTTTGCAATGGAGCGAACAGAACGTAACATTCGCAAGTTAATGGCTATTACTCCCGATACTGCCAGACTCATCATTAATAATCAAGAAAAACAAGTTCCTATTAATGAGTTAAAAATCGGAGATTTAGTATTAGTAAAACCAGGAGAACTTATTCCAACAGATAGTATTGTTTTTGAAGGGAATAGTACCGTCAATCAAGCTCCAATTACAGGAGAGTCTTTACCAGTTGATAAAACTGTAGGCGATGAAGTTTTTGCAGGTACATTAAATGGGAATGGTGTATTAAGATTAGAAGTAAATAAGTCTCCAGAAAGTAGTTTGATTCAGCGCGTAATTCGTTTAGTGGAACAAGCTCAAACAGAAACTCCACCTTCTCAGAGATTTATTGAAAAGTTTGAAAAGACCTACGCCAAAATTATCGTTATCTCTGGAATATTGTTGGGAATTTTACCGCCATTTTTGTTAGGTTGGAGTTGGGAAACGACAATTTATCGCGCTCTAATTTTTTTAGTAGTAGCTTCTCCTTGTGCTTTAATGGCATCAATAATGCCTACTTTATTATCAGGTATTGCTACAGGAGCGCGTCAGGGAATTTTATTTAAAAATGGCGCTCAATTAGAAATGATTGGAGAAATAAAAGCGATCGCCTTTGATAAGACTGGAACTTTGACTACTGGAAAACTCCAAGTTGTTGATATTATTCCTGCTAAAGATAAGTCAGAAAGAGAAGTTTTAGAATTAGCTGCTTCCCTAGAATCTTGTTCCGAACATCCCATAGGAGAAGCTATTGTCCAAACAGCAATTAGAAAAAATATTCAATGGCGATCGGCAACTAATGTCGCTGCCGAAACTGGCGCAGGAATTACGGGAGTTGTAGATAGTCAAATTATTTTAGTGGGCAAAGAAAATTTAATTAGGTCAGAAATAAATGCTGGCTTCAATTCTCAGTTATTAGCTGAAAGTAACCGGCTGCAAAAACAAGGAAAAACGGTAATCTGGGTTGCAAAAGAGCGAGAAATTATTGGCATTATATCTGTTGCAGATACGGTGCGTTTAGAAGCTAAAAAAATGATAAATCAGCTCAAATCTCTAGGTATTGAATCTATAGTTATGCTGACAGGAGATAACAAACAAACTGCTGATACTGTTGCTCAACATCTTGGCATAAACATAGTCTATTCAGAGTTATTACCCGAAGATAAATTAACAGTAATTAAGCGACTTCAACAAGAAAACAAAAATGTAGCAATGGTGGGAGATGGTATTAATGATGCTCCGGCTATTTCTCTGGCTACAGTTGGTATTGCTATGGGAGGTGCGGGTAGTGATGTTGCCTTAGAATCAGCAGATATAGTGTTAATGGCAGACCGCTTAGAAAAATTAGTTGAAGCTATAAGTTTAGGTCGTCGCGCCAACCGTATTATTAGGCAAAATATTACTTTTGCTATTGGATTTATTTTCCTATTATTGGTCGCTAACTTTACTGGAAATATTAATATGCCTCTCGGCGTACTTGGCCATGAGGGGTCTACAGTTTTAGTAACATTAAGTGGTTTACGTTTGCTAAAGTGACATTTTCTCTCGGCTGAAACACGAGAAATTCCTATCTATTTAGGGTTTGCTGAATAAAGTCTTTGGCTAGGGCTAGGAGACAGGATAAACGGGAATTATAGAGGAGATAGTAGAAAGAATCATCCCTTGATTTTTCTGCCAAATTCTTGACCAAAATCCTAAGATTTTGAACCTGAGTCGTCTAAAACCTCGCACTTTTTGATACTTAAAAAGGCTAAAACCTTTATCTGTAAAAACTTTGAAATTTAATCAGCAAGCCCTATTTAAACAGTTTAAACTCAAGTATTATACACTCAAGTAAATGTAGTAAAATTTTTGATATTTGCTATTGTCTATAAGTTAAGCAAAATGAGGATTCTGCTAGTAGAAGATGAAGAAGATTTAGGACTAGCAATTAAGCAAGTCTTGGTCAGTGAAAAGTATGTAGTTGATTGGGTATCCGATGGTCTTCAAGCATGGTATTATCTAGACAACCAATGGACAGACTATAGTGTGGCAATCATTGATTGGCTCTTACCGAAGCTATCGGGATTAGAACTATGCAAACGGCTCAGATTGCACAAAAATCCTTTGCCAGTTCTGATGCTTACTGCCCTGGATAGACCAGAAAATCGCGTCACCGGGCTGGATGCGGGTGCAGATGATTACTTAGTGAAACCATTTGTGATGGCAGAACTCCTAGCAAGGTTGCGGGCACTTCAGAGGCGATCGCCACAATTTCAACCCCAGAACCTTACGGTTGGCAAATTTACCCTAGATTACGCTAACAATGCTCTGGTTATCAGTTTAGCTCCATCCTCTCAAACGATTCCTTTAACCGTCAAGGAATTTCAGATTTTTGCCTACCTGATGCAGCATCCCAATTGCATCATTTCTGGGAGTAAGATTCGCCGTCAACTCTGGGATTTGGCAGCAGAACCAATGAGTAATGTCGTCGCTGCCCAAATGCGGTTATTACGTCGTAAGTTAGCAAGTTATGGCTGTGACTGCCCCATTGAAACCATCCGAGGTCAGGGTTATCGGTTCAATACATCTAGGGTTTGCTGAAAAAGTCTTATGGGTGAGGGTAGGAGTCAACCCACCTCTAACCCCTCCGGTGGAGGGGAAGTCAGGAGTCAGGAGTCAGGAGGAATTGGGAATTTAGAGGTCAGAATTATCCCTTGATTTTTCTGCCTTATGTAACCCAAAATTCTAACTTTTTGAGCCTCAAGCAGCTCAGAACCAGGTATTTATGACGACAAAAAAAGCTAAAACCTTTATATTTCAATGATTTTAGATTGAATCAGCAAGCCCTATCTAGAGAAAAAACACAATGAACAGCCATCAACTGTTTCGCAACAGTCGTTTCCGTTTAGCACTCTGGTATGCTCTGGTCATGGGCGCGATCTTAAGCATATCTGGGTTTGGTATGTATCGAACCTTGGTTAAAGCAAAATGGGAAGCCTTGGAACAAGAAATTGAGTCTATTGCTGGAACACTACATGATAGTCTTGAACCCATGTTACCGATTTCAGAAGCTCCCACTCTAGTTTTACAGCAAATTTTTCCAGAATTGTGTGTAGTCGGGCAAACCTGTAATACCAATCCCACATTAATCCAACGACATACTATTGGAATTAGCGATCGCAACACCTACTACATTCGTCTATTTGATGACGGAGGAAATCTGCTGGCATTTTCCCCTAATCAACCCACAAAACTAACTCAAACTTGGCGCTCTGTTTCTTGGCAAACACTTCGGAGTACCAATGGTATTCGCTACCGTCAATTCACGATTATTCTACACAGTGCTGCTGCACATCAAGAAGTCAATAACAGTAATCCTGCCTCCTCCTGGGGTTACTTACAAATTGGGCGAACCTTAGAATCCTTCGATGTAGAAGTCAAGCAGTTCCAATGGATTTTAGCGTTTTGGTTTCCCATTGCTTTAAGTGGGGTAGGTATTTCTAGTTGGTGGCTTTCAGGATTAGCGATGCAGCCTATTTACGAGTCTTACCAGCAACAAAAAGAGTTCACTGCTAATGCTGCCCACGAATTGCGTTCACCACTTGCTAGTCTCTTAGCTACTGTGGAAGCAATTTTACGAATACCACAATCGAATCCTCAAGATATCAAGACCATGCTCCAAACAGTAGAACGACAAGGACGACGCTTGAGCAATTTAATTGCAGACTTACTATTTTTGACCAGCCTTGAACATAATTCATCATCGCCTCAGCTCTTTCAACCCTGTTGTTTAAACGATTTAATCGGCGATTTGACTGAGGAATTTTTAGAACTGACAACCTTTGCTAAAATTGACCTAATCAGTCAAATTCCTGATGACGAAATTTATGTTTTGGGAAATGAACCTCAGTTGTATCGTTTGGTATCAAACTTAATTACCAATGCGATTCATTATACACCTAATGATGGTCAAGTCGTGGTTAGTTTAACAGCTTGCGACCGTACCGCATTCATTACTGTCAAAGATACAGGAATTGGCATTCCCCCCTCAGAACAAGCTCGTATTTTCGAGCGCTTCTACCGCGTTGACAGCCATCGCGATCGGAAAACGGGAGGAACTGGACTAGGTTTGGCCATTGCCAGGGCAATCTCCCAGAATCATCAAGGAGATATTACTGTCAAAAGTCAAGTAGGTACAGGCAGTTTATTCACGATTCATCTACCTGTAGTGGCCAGTAATAAGAAAGCCTCGGACTAGCAACACCGAACTTTTTCAGCCTGGATTAATTGCAACTAGATTAATGTTCTGGCTTTTCATTAATTGCCAACATCTGTTGAAAAACCAGACAAAGCGAACAGCTTCAAATTCCTAATACCAAGATAAAATGGCGTTCCCGGTTCCATTTATCTCTAAAGTTTATCTTCTTTTAACCGTTCTTAGAAACCTACGATATAAATCTATGATTATCTGTTTAGAGTGAAAACTTGGTTTTATTCCTGTTTAGGTATTGCAATTGTGATAGTAATGATTCTAACTTTTTGGGTATATTTAGCACTATCAAAAACTTCGCCTGTTGATGTTATAAATGTTGATACTTGCTGAAAATTGTACTTAAATATATTATCTCATTCTATAGTAAATTTATTCACCTATTCCCTAATACCTACTATCAAATGTTCCTTAACTGGCAAGACTTAATAAAAGATATAAATTTTAAACATCAAAAATGCCAACTTGACCCGAAAAATTCTATGGCTTATGCTTATTCTTTAGGTCAATTATTACTAGAAACTAAGGCTTTATTTTATCCTACTGAATGGCAATCTTGGATCAAAAATAATTGCCATTTTTCTGAAAGCTGCGCGGAAACTTATCTACAAATAGCTAAAAGTTGGCCTAGTTTCCGGACACAATTAGATGCTTACAGAAAAATTAATCTATCTGCTATGGAGAATATATCCCAAATGCAATTTGTTCCTTCTGAATTAAAAGATAATTTGCTAGAAAATCTGGAGACAGAACTTAACAAAATTATTCCACCGTTGGATAATGCTGAAGATTTTACGACTTCTTCCCCCGAATCTGAAAAATCTGAAAAATCTACAATAATTCGTTTGTATATTCCAGGGAAAGTAGTTCCTAAAGCACGTCCACGAGTTACTACTAATGGTACTTATTTACCACCTCGATATCGTACCTGGAGAAATCAGGCAGAAGTAGAAATTTACCGTCAAGTTTCTGAACTTAATTTAGAGGTAAATTTACCAATTCAAAAAGCAGCTATTTCCATTAGTTTTTGTGGGAAACATCGGACTAATTCTGATTTAGATAATTTAGCAGGAGCTTGTCTTGATGCTTTAACATTGAATGGTGCAGGTGTGCTTCAGGACGATCGCCTGAGTTGTATTCCTAAGCTGACTATTGAATATATTCCTGATACTAAGAAAACAGGTGTTTGGATTGAAATTGAAATACTGTCTTCAATAATTAATAATTAACAATTAATAATTAATAATTACCTCTTCTTATAACGGATAGGATTGGCGCTCAAGGAATTTTTTTTCTTCTCAAGGGGAGATTGGATATGGCTAGGAGACCTCGCCATCCCATCCTTCGGAATGCTCCGCTTTCCGACCGCTTTTTTCTCCATGAATGGAGAGGCTTTATACCTTAAGAGTTCGGTAAGCATTTCCTGCGGAATGCTTAAAGCTATACTAGTATTATTCAGCAGTAAAAACTAATGTTCCTTTGTCAGCTTCCAAACTATCGCCAATTTTTTGCCCATCGTGAAAAGCAGCTAAAATTACATCGCAAGTTTTTCCCCAGCTAATAATACCACTAGCATCAATACCGATCGCTCCCAAATCCCTTTTATGTTCGTGCGCTTCTGCAAATGAACGTTCAAAAGCTGCTTTGATGGAAAAACCATCCGTTACTCGAATCACAATTTTTGCAGCCAAACACTCATCAATAATATCTTCTCCAATACCAGTACAACTAACTCCAGCACTGCCAGTAGCATAATTTCCAGCAGGCATCGCCGAGTCACTCACTCTACCAATTTTTTCAAAACCTTTACCCCCAGTAGATGTGCCCGCAGCTAATCTACCTTCTTTATCTAAGACTACCACACCTATAGTGCCGGTGCCTGGAGATTCTGCAACCACGTTTGCCATTTTTCTGGTAAAATCTTGTTTGCGGTCTTCAAGCCATTCATTTAATCGTTTATCTGTCAAGGGGTTGTAAACTGGCATTTGTAGTTCCCGTACAAATTCAGCCGCCCCAATATCTGATAATACGCGATCGGGTGATTCTTGCAGCGCTTTGGCCAAATCAATAGGATGTTTAATCCGGGAGACATTGATCGTCCCACTAAACCGATGATTAATACCATCCATCAAGGAAGCACTCATCCGAATCTGGCCATCAGATTGTAGTACAGAGCCGGTACCAGCATTAAATATAGGGTCATCTTCTAATAGTTGGCAACCACGCACGACTGCATCTACCGCAGTAGTGTCACTTAGAAGCAAATTATATAATTCATCTACTATTCGATGGAGAGATTTCCGAACAACTTCTAATCCTCCTTTTTCGTTGAGGGAACTACCAGCACCACCGTGAATAATAAGTTTTGGCTGCATTTTTTTTTGTGATTAGACTACTAATTATAAGGCTATTATGCCTTGGTTTGTTTGTCAATTTTTGACCTGTGTCGCCGACATCTTTCAGAACAATATTTGACTTCATCCCAACAGTCTGCCCATTTTTTTCGCCAGCTAAAAGGGCGGTTACATACAGGACATATTTTTGTTGGTAAATCAGATTTAGTTTTTGCCATGATATAATCTTTAGCTTGATATTTCTTCGTTATTATAGTTCATAAAAATAAAAAATTTGGTAGTGGTGTACAAGTAGTGATACCCGGATAATAAGGTTAATTAGAGAGCGAATATTATTCTTTTGAAATATAGCATTTAGGGGCTTTTCTGTTCCCACCTTCTGTGTTCCCTATTCCCTTACTCCATTCTAAATCACTACATCTACAGGACTACCAAAAATATGATTTTTAGAAGCCTATTATAACAATTCTCAAAAGGTTAAGCTGGAATTGATAA
Source organism: Okeania sp. SIO2F4 (assembly GCF_010672385.1). GTDB lineage: Bacteria > Cyanobacteriota > Cyanobacteriia > Cyanobacteriales > Microcoleaceae > Trichodesmium. Next base: position 2,219 of record NZ_JAAHGT010000242.1, on the reverse strand, counting down.
TTTTGGGAATTATGACTGATATAGAATCCAGTTATATAGTATATGTTTATAATTCTATAATTACTTCAATCCCCCCATCCCCTCATCCCCCCATCTCCCCATCTCTGCCAACTATACAATAGGTATTCAACCGGATTTTATCTGACTATGTGATACAACGATTAGTAATGCTGTGGATGTGTTGCATAACCTTCCTCAAAACTGTTAAGTTGTTGAATGATTTCTGTCGGTAGTATAATTTCTTTGGCTTCTAAGTTGGCTTGCAAATGCTCTCGTTTCGAGCTGCGTGGAATAGTAACAAATCCTTTATTAACAGACCAAGCTAACAGAAGTTGAGCTGGCGTACATTCACATTTATTTGCCATAGTAATTAACCTAGGAGTGTCTAACTTTTGCCCCTTAACTAGGGGAGAATGGGCTACAATTTTTATTCCCTGACGTTGACAATAATTAACAAGTTCTCTTCGTTGTACAAATGGGGAAATTTGAATTTGATTCCATTTGGGAGGAGAATTCTTGAGCAGTTGCAAATGCTGAATATTGAAATTGCTGACACCAACGTCACCTATCTCTTCCCATTCTCTTATTTCCAGCATTACTTCCCAAGCGGATAGTGGCTCTGTTCCGGGTGCGTGTAACAGAAGTAAATCTATACCCGCATTTCTCACAAATAATGCGGTCTCAAACCCCAGAAGACTTACAGGAAAATGGTTTGAACACAGCGATATAGCTGCCGCACTTGCTCCCTCCGCCAACGCCAATTAGAGAAAACGACAGTGTGTTGTTCTTTCTAGACTTTAGAACCCAATTGATTAGACGGGGGGAAAAGTATAAATTAACCGCGATTTTTTTCAAGAATAATGAATTAATTTGTTCCTCAATCAAGAGTTGAATAAAATCACAAAAGTTGCTATAATAAAGTCAAAAAAAATGCTAAATTGTACTCAGTTTATGAATCCAAGTTCTAGTCAGAAAATAAGTCAAAAATTCAATTTGGGTAGACTTAAAGGAAAAGAAGTTATAGCTAATTTCTCTGGAGGGATAATTACTGATGATGCCGGAATTGTCTTCATGGCTGAGTTAGACAAAAAGCTAAAAATTACCGAGAGGTTGGCACTTTGTTTTCAAGACTATAGAAATTTATCTTATGTAGATTATTCAGTTCATCAATTAGTTGCTCAAAGAATTTATGGACTTATCTTAGGGTATGAAGATGTTAATGACCACGACAAATTACGTCATGACCTAGCCTTAGCTATAGCCTTAGAAAAACATAATTTCATTAAATCAAACCAAGAGAGTTTGGCTGGAAAAAGTACAATTAATCGACTAGAATATTGCCCCGAAACTATTCTCAACCCAGAAAAAAGTCGTTATCATCGGATTGAACATGACCCACAAAAATTTGAAAAACTTTTTGTTGAGATATTTTTACAGTCTTATAAAAAACCTCCGAGACAAATTATTTTAGACATGGATGTGACCGACGATCAAGTCCATGGAAATCAAGAGGGAGCCTTTTTCAATACTTATTATAAAGGAGTTTGCTATGCTCCTTTGTATATATTTTGTGGCCATCATTTTGAGGGAGCTAAACTTCGTTCCTCTAATGTAGACCCAGCAGAAGGTGCATTGGATGAATTACAAAGAGTGATTAAATTAATTAAAGAAAAATGGGTTGATACTCAGATATTAGTTCGAGGTGATAGTGCCTATGCCCGTGAAGAAATATTCAAATTCTGTGAACAACAAGAGGGCGTTAATTATGTGATAGCTCTGAGCACTAATCCTCAATTAAAGTTACGAGCAACAGAATTAATAACAAAAGCGAAAAATAGTTATGAACAAAAACTTGAGCCTGTTATTGAATTAATGGAGAGTCTTTTTCTGAAGAATGAAGACCTAGAAATAGTCAGAAAATTAATTCCCAATTCAACGAATGTTTCGCTCTTTATCTTATCAAACTGAGAAATCATGGAGTCGTCAAAGAAGAGTTGTCACCAAAGTTTGTTATGGTAGTGAAGGTTTGAAAATTCGCCACGTTGTCACATCAATACCTGCTGCAAAAATTCCTCCATCTAAACTTTATACACAGGACTTACGCAAAGACACTATATATAGCGCATGCGCTATATATAGCGATATAGCTGCCGCACTTGCTCCGCCAACGCTTAAAAAAAATGTAGCGATCGCCTCAAGATTTTAGCCATTAATTCAAG
>NZ_JAAHGT010000241.1:9601-11319 GCF_010672385.1 Okeania sp. SIO2F4 | reverse complement strand
GCGGTCGTTTGCGGAGCATTTCGTCAGGATGGGATGGCGAGGTCTCCGTTCCCTCCGGGACGCTACGCGTTTTGCTCCGCAACATGTAAAGTGAAGCTTTGCGAAGCGCAAACGCTTGCCTCCAATCGACCAAGAGAAGAAATAGTATTTCCTTGTATTCAATTCCCGAACGGTTTCAACCTTCTTGTAATTATCCATTATCCATTATCCATTATCCATTAATGAATTCTCTCCTACTCCCCTACTCCCCTACTCAATAAAATGTAAGTTTTTGAGAAATGATATTAGTAGGGGTTTAGTCATCAAACCAGTACAAAGTTCAGCTATAGTTTGGAATAATTTACTTGCTACAGTTATTTTTAGTTAAATTTTTCCTACCTAATGATACTAGGATATATTAACTTTAATTACCAGATTAGATTTAGCAATTTGAGTAATTTAATCAAAGGCAAAATTGATTGATGAGTAATTACTATTATTCTAGTTTATACTATTTGATCGGAGCATCGCTATATTCAACCAAAATTAAGAAAGTACAACTTAAAAATTAAGTTATGGGATTACCAATAAGCTAGACAAATATTCCCTTGATTAGTCTTAGGCAAGCCAAGATATAAGTAGGTATATAGCAATCAGGAATGATTTATGAGATATTTAAGAACAATTAAGTAAATCAAAATCCTTTTATATTCTGACTCCTGAGTTCTGACTCCTAATTACCACTAAAATCTTATAACTTAAATATGATTACTGTATATATGTCTAAAATATTGAGTAATTCCAGGACAGGTCATTTCAGTTATCAGTTAGCCTCCGGAGGAGGAACTGCGTTAACAGTTATCAGTTAGCCTCCTATCGGAGGAACTGCGTTAACAGTTCCTCTGGCTGTTTGCGCAGCATTCCGTAGGAAACCAAGAGGCTTGAAATACTGAATATTCTTTCTTTCATCCCCTTAAAAGGGGAGGCTTGAGACCTTATTTTTTGGTCAAACTGTTTGTGAATTATCTTATCAAGTCACCTACCTAGCTAAAAATAATTTAATTAACTTAAAAAATTATTCTAATAGTCAAAAAAATTACACAAATATCGTCAATAACTAATGAAATTCTTGATTTTAAGAAACCAAAAAAAATAACTATAGTTACACATAAATCATAAAAAAATATTTGAGATTAAGTATATTTGTAGCAGTTGGTATATATTTTATATATTTTATAGCAATCTGCCCATTGGTTGTGACAATTTTGATAATAGTTAATTTGAACTGAAAACCTTGAAAATTATGTACGTTACCAATCCGACGGCTCCCCTACCTGAGGACTGAGTTCTAACTCCTAACTCCTAACTGCCACCAAAATATTACAACTTAAATAGGATTACTATAGTTGATATAAGTTAAATCAAGAGACAAAAATTAGTTAATCAGGAAATACAATTATGCGTAAAGAATATAATAAATTAGTCCGCGCTCGCATCCCATAAATTATCCGTAAAAATTGTCTATAATTCCAAGTTGTAACTCTTTCAGAAATAGAATATCGGCAATAATTACGACAGAAACTTAACCAATCCGACGGCTCCCCTACCTGAGGACTGAGTTCTAACTCCTAACTCCTAACTGCCACCAAAATATTACAACTTAAATAGGATTACTATAGTTGATATAAGTTAAATCAAGAGACAAAAATTAGTTAATCAGGAAATACAATTATGCGTAA
>NZ_JAAHGT010000241.1:0-9591 GCF_010672385.1 Okeania sp. SIO2F4 | reverse complement strand
GACTGAGTTCTAACTCCTAACTCCTAACTGCCACCAAAATATTACAACTTAAATAGGATTACTATAGTTGATATAAGTTAAATCAAGAGACAAAAATTAGTTAATCAGGAAATACAATTATGCGTAAAGAATATAATAAATTAGTCCGCGCTCGCATCCCATAAATTATCCGTAAAAATTGTCTATAATTCCAAGCTGTAACTCTTTCAGAAATAGAATATCGGCAATAATTACGACAGAAACTTAACCAATCCGACGGCTCCCCTACCTGAAGACTGAGTTCTAACTCCTAACTCCTAACTGCCACCAAAATATTACAACTTAAATAGGATTACTATAGTTGATATAAGTTAAATCAAGAGACAAAAATTAGTTAATCAGGAAATACAATTATGCGTAAAGAATATAATAAATTAGTCCGCGCTCGCATCCCATAAATTATCCGTAAAAATTGTCTATAATTCCAAGCTGTAACTCTTTCAGAAATAGAATATCGGCAATAATTACGACAGAAACTTATTGAAGAAGCTCAAGAAGCTGCAACAGCTAATAACCATGATTTATTAATACAAATAGCAGATTTATTAGAAGTAGTAGATGCTTTACTCAAAAGTTATGGCATTTCTTCTAATCAAGTCAGGTTAGAACAAGACAAAAAGCGAGCAAGTAAAGGAGATTTTGAGAATAAAACTATGTTGTTATGGACAGAAGAAAATACCAGTAAATAGGAAATATTAAAAATATAGTTGAGAAAAAATATACCAACTAATATACCGAGTAGGACTTAAACAAAACAAAACCACAAAACAGTCTCAAATATATACAAATAGAGGCTTTCACACCAAAAAAGTATAAATCTTTAACTCTCAAGGGTTCCAGCCATTTTTAGGGAATCGACGTAATTTCTTTGAATCCTTACACTGTAAATAATATAGGATTTCTCACCCTTGATCGGGTATACTTATTTTTCTTCTTATAGTTTTCCAGTTAAAAGTCCGAAACTAAGAACTATCCACCCCCTCCCCAATTCCTTTGTTTGAGAATATTATCCTTACCAATTTTCTCCAGGCGATTTAAGCTTTGCTTTTGTCAAATATATTTTCTTTATTCTCAAAATATGACTGCTATATTTGGGAATAAACATTGATTTTTTTAGTTATGAACAGAATTAGAATTGCTAAAGATAAAGCAGATTTAGTCAAAGCTTTAACCGAATCAGAAGGAAAAACAGGTCCCTTTAAAACCTATGCAGATGTGATGGTATTTGCTGCATCTTTAGCTATTAAGAAAAAAAAGCGAGTTCCACTGACAGAAATTTCTCCAAGAGAACCAGGTCCGATTAATATTGAAGTATTTTGGTCTAGGGGATATGACAGTATTATTAAATTAATCGCGATCGCCGACACAAGAGATACAAAAATTCTCTCCCAAACCAATGAAGAAATAGAAGAAAATCGGATTAAAATATTTGAAGAGTATGCTAATGGAGGATTGGAAATCTTACAAGATGAATTAAGGGGTGCGGTAAATTATTCAGAACGGCTTTTATTAGTTTTAATTTCTGAGAGATATCAAAAACCTCAACCAGAAATAGAATTTGATTTAACTAAATTTTTGGGGTAAAAGACGTTAGGTTGTGGAAAGAAATAAAAATCATAAATATGAAAATTAATTAAATCTTTAACCGAAAAATTGGATTTGAAGCCTCGCTCTTATAGGGCTAATTTTGAGTTTTTTCCAATAAATATGTTATAATAGATGTTAGTTAAAAATTCAGATTATGAAAGCTAGATTTAAGTACCGTATCTATCCAACACGGCAACAAAGAAACCGATTAGCCAAACTATTTGGTTGTGTTCGAGTTGTTTGGAATGATAGTCTAGCTTGCTGTCAGGAAAAGTACACTCTTAGAGAAAAAAAAAACACTAATTATGAGCTACAAAAACTCTTTATTACTCAAGCTAAAAAGACTGAATATAGAAAGTGGTTAAGTGAAGTTTCAATTGTACCATTACAGCAATTATTAAATGATTTAAACCGTAGGGGCGAATGGTCATTCGCCCCTACCAAAACTTTTTCAGTTCGACAAAAGGCCAGAGAAAAGGTCAAGCTATTAAACCACCAAAATTTAAAAGCAGGAAATCAAAACAAACTGCTAGGTTTACTTTGAGAGGGTTTAAAGTATATCAACATAAAGTTCCTAGCAACGCCAAGATTGGAAAGCTAAAAATAATTTGGTCAAGGGAATTACCTACTGCTCCATCATCAGTAACAGTAATTAAAGATTCGGCTCATAGATATTTCCTTAGTTTTGTAGTAAAAATTAATCCGGAAATCTTACCCAAAACTGATAATTCAGTGGGTATAGATTTAGGTATCAAAACTTCTGCTAAGTAGGGACGTTGCATCCAACGTCTCTACATGGTCAAAAAATTGATGCACCCAAACCACTCAAAAAACGGGTTAAGAAGTATCGCCAGTTAAGCAAATCATTATCTAAGAAAACTAAGGATTCTAAAAAGTATGAAAAAGCACAGGTTAGAGTAGCTAAATTTCAGGCCAGGCTAAAGGACACAAGAACTGATTTTCTGCATAAATTATCCACTGAAATAATTCGTGAAAACCAAACAATTGTTTTAGAAGTATGACAACGTTTCTGGAATAGTAAAAAAACGGTGCGACCCCGCGACGACGACAGCTCGCTTGCGGAACGCGCACCAAGAGACCGTAAATTATCCAAAGCTATATCAGATTTAGGATGGAGACAATTTAGAACCTTCTTAGAGGGGAAAACTGAAAAATACGGTCGTAATTTTAGAGTGATTAGTCCTTGGGAAGCAACATCTCAAACTTTCTCATGTTATGGATTCAAAGGTGGAAAATTATACCTTTGAGTCAGAGAATGGGAATGTCTCAACTGTGGTGCTAAACATGACCGTGATGAAAATGCAGCAATAAATATATTAGTCGCTCCTTGGGTATGCTTCCTGCCTCCTACAGAGGAGCTGCCTCTTGCCTCCTTTCCTGCGGAATGCTGCCTCTTGCCTCCTCCGGAGGAGCTGCCTCTTTCAGAGGAGCTGCCTCTTTCAGAGGAGCTGCCTCCTGCGGAGGAGCTGCGCTAACGCTAACGCTAACGCTTTTCATGTCGGCGACAGCCGAAACGCTTTTCATGTCGCGAAGCGAAACGGAGACAAAAAACGGACGTGGAGGCAAGCATAAGACTAGCGCATCTGTTAGCAGCAGCCAATGAGACGTCAACCCACCGAGGAGCTACGGCTCGGTAGGAATCCCCGTCCGTTTTACGGCGGGGAGGATGTCAACAACTCTAAATTCCCATACCATACATTTATCGTCTTTTGGGCATTAATGGCAACAGGGAATAAGCAAAAATAAAAGTAAAGTCTCAGAGGTTCTGCTCCTATACGCCCTCTTAACCTTAGCAGTAATTATCAATTATTAATTGCTGATAACACAGTTACTCTGTAAGAGGCTAACTGACTGCTAAGAGCTGAATTTACATTTGTTTTGTTAGTCCAGCCAAATTTGAGGAAAAACAAAAATTTTTTTTTGAATTTTAAGATAAGATTGACTTCTGACTTCATGATTCCTTAATTAATAGTCAAATAGGTGCGCCCATACAGGTATGATGACGATATTGAGAATCAAAAAGGGAACGCAAATTAAAAAATTATGCGAATTTTATTTGTAGCTGCTGAAGTGACTCCTTTAGCGAAAGTTGGTGGCATGGCAGATGTAGTCGGTGCCTTACCCAAAGTGCTACGAGCAATGGGTCACGATGTCCGTATCTTCATGCCTTATTATGGTTTCTTAGGCGACAAGATGGAAGTTCCAGAAGAACCCATATGGGAGGGAACTGCCATGTATCAAAGCTTCAAGATTTATGAGACGGTACTACCAAAAAGTGACGTGCCATTGTACCTATTTGGTCATCCTACTTTTTGGCCACGTCGTATCTACTATGGAGATGATGAGGACTGGAGGTTCACTCTATTTGCCAATGGGGCGGCTGAGTTTTGCTGGAATGGCTGGAAACCAGACATCATTCATTGTAATGACTGGCACACTGGCATGATTCCAGTTTGGATGCACGAAACTCCAGATATTAAAACCGTATTTACTATTCATAACCTAGCTTATCAAGGACCTTGGCGCTGGTACTTGGAAAGAATTACTTGGTGTCCTTGGTACATGGAAGGGCATAATACAATGGCAGCAGCGGTTCAGTTTGCTGATCGAGTAACTACTGTTTCTCCCACCTATGCTGGTCAGATCCAAACACCTGCCTATGGTGAACGCCTAGATGGCTTAATGTCTTTTGTGAGTGGGAAACTACAGGGCATCCTTAATGGTATCGATATGAACTTTTATAATCCAGCTAATGACAGATATATTGCTCAAACTTATAATGTCGATACCTTGGAAAAACGGGTTGCCAATAAAGTTGCTCTTCAAGAAGAGGTAGGTTTTGAAGTTAACAAAAACACCTTCTTAGTAGGAATGGTTTCCCGACTGGTGGAGCAAAAAGGACTTGATTTAATGCTGCAAGTCTTAGATCGGTTTATGGCTTATACTGATAGTCAGTTTATTCTGTTGGGTACTGGCGATCGCTTCTATGAAACTCAAATGTGGCAGATAGCAACTCGTTACCCTGGTCGGATGAGCGTCCAGCTTTTATATAATGATGCCCTTTCCCGACGAATATATGCAGGTACTGATGCCTTCTTAATGCCCAGTAGGTTTGAGCCTTGTGGTATTAGTCAGTTATTGGCAATGCGTTATGGTAGTGTGCCTATCGTGCGTCGCACAGGTGGGTTAGTTGATACTGTCTCTTTCCATGATCCAGTTAACAATGCTGGTACTGGCTATTGTTTTGATCGTTACGAACCACTGGACTTATTTACTGGAATGGTTCGAGCTTGTGAAGGTTTCCGGTTCAAAGAGCAATGGTATGAATTGCAGAAACGTGGCATGAGAGAAAACTTTAGCTGGGATAAATCAGCTTATGAGTATATCAAAATGTACAAATCAATGCTCGGATTACCTGAAGAAGATACAGCAGTAGAGAAAGAGCCTGAATTAGCACAATAATACCTAATTTGGAAAAGGAATTGAGCTATTTTACCTCAATTCCTTTTTCTTTTTATACTAATTAGGGTTTGCTGATAAAATATGAAAGCTATTGATTTTTTATTCAAAATAATAATGATAATAAAAAATTATCATCATTATTTATTCAACCATAAATTAAAATGATTAAACAGACCGCAAAAACAATTTTTTCTCCAAAAAAGTACAAAAAAAGAGAAAAAGCTTTTTTCAAGAGGGTAGAAATGTTGATTACTAAGAAAGTAATTGCGATGGCAGTTGCGGAAGTTTCAGGAAGTTTAGCTATCACTTTTTCCAAGTTAAATCCTCCCCGGAATAATATACTTTATTTATACCGATACTACCGGATTTATAGCAGTTTCGGATTTAGTGAGGTACAAAGTTTTATAACTTTAGTAAATAGGGAAGAGAGATTACTCTTCAACTATACCTCATCATCCCCGTAAATTGCTGTAATATTACAACGTATTTGGGATTGCTATATCAGTCACAGCACTTTTTTGTTTCCCTTATTTAATAGCTTGGTTTCCCAGCTAATTCATATGCTTAATTAACATAAAAATAACCTTAATTTTAAGTAAATAAATCTAGTGGCAGATGACCATAAGTTCCATTAATTCCTGTCGCTTCAGCAGATTGACAAGAGACTAATACGCCTCGATATTTGCCAGTATAGGATTCCATAATATATGACTCTTTCATACCATTAAATTTAAGATAAACAGACTCTTCAATAGAGTTAAAATTAGACTCATTTATCAGAGTTGTATTATATCCTAAAGCTTCTAAATAGCTTCCTAAAGTATATAAAGCTTCCGTAGTTGAATCCGCACAAATTCCTAACAATTGATGGTCAGACAAATTTGCCAATAACAAAATTGCAGCACGGGTGAGAGCTTTTTCCTCTTGTGATTCCACTAATTTCATATCTTTACAAGTAAATTGATGGAGAATTTTTTCAGCTTGAGAAACAGTGAGATTATGAATATTTTGAGTAGACATTAGTACCTGTATAAAATTAATTTAATTGACGCTGGAGGTAGGGAAGACTTGAGCAGATAACAGGAAAGAGAAAATAAGAAAAACAAGTGTATTTCACTAACTTGAGAAATCTTATATAACATCATGTCCGGTTAAACAATTATCAATAATTAGGAAGCACTCAAGAGTCAGGAGCGGGAAGAAGGGGAAGAAAAAAGGAGAAAAGTATGAGAAAGTTTTTTTATGATGCTATTAGGCGGAGATTAGATAAGCCTTACAGCAGTTTCTAAGTTGATGAGTACAACATTCTGGGAGAGTAGGGAGCAGGAAATCGCGAAAAGAGATTAAGATTAAAACTTTACCTCACTGTCCGCCCAAAGTGCTGTAATTACAAAAAAACTAACTGCTGATAGCTGAGTAATAATCGCTATCATATTATATCAAGTTCAAATAATTAGTTAATAGACAGAGATTACTTCTGACTTCTAACTTGCGCGTAGTGCTATCCCACCGAGAAGAAATTAAACAGATGTATTTCAATTTCTCCCCTAAGACTCTAGGACCCTAGGACCCTAAATAATAAGTGTCCAACCGAAATAATATTACCCCGCAGAGACTTTTTCTCGTTTCTGGGGGGTAAAAGGTATTATTGGAAAGATTGGAGTAGATTGTTACGAAATCATTAAATCAGTTATTCTATATAACATAACTGCACAAAACAGTTAAACTGTCAATTGTTGTCGCTTAAGTAAGTTATCTAAGAATGAATTTTGGTAGCCCCACTTTACAGTATAAGACTCTTCTTCTGAGTCTGGAACTTGATTGACAGACACCAATATTGAGTCAGTGGAACGCACTACCATTTCTCCATTTACCAAAGCTTGTCGCCATTGTCTTCCTGTCTTCCAAGCCGAATATTTTACCCCACTCCAACGAGGATTAACTGGGTATCCTGCAAATCCAGAACGTAGTGCAGGAATATAAGCACTTTTGAGTTGAGTATGGACCAAAATTCCTTCTGTTAGTTTAACAACCTTGAGGTTGTGATTCTGTTGCTTAAACATGGGACTCACCTCCTATTGTACATCTGCTTAACTATTCTTAACCTATCATAATACAGATATTACACAAATCTATATCTTAATATATAGTTAAATTCCAGCTAATATTAAATCAATTCAGCAAAGTAATCTAACTTTTTAGATACGGAGATATGGGAATCACTCAAGGGTAGGTTTTGAATAAAGGGTAAAATTATAGCTTTAAGTAGAAACTTATCCTCAGGAAAAATCAATGGTACAAAATCATTAGACTAAAGATTATCTAATTTTTCAGATTCATCAGGAAAATAGTGATATTATCGTCTCTACCTGTCCATAATTTATAGGTTTTGGATTGAATATAGGAAGAGATATGATTAATCAAAAATGGATTGAAAATTTGATTTGGGTACTTAGTACGAAGTCTACTCAACCCCTATTCTCTATTATAGATAAGTTAAAACTGACTATTATACCATTAAGATGGTACAAAGATTTTTTTTTGATTGAGTTTCTAGGTCAGTGGGTAGGTAAACTTGTATACCTTTCATTAATATTTATCGTAACTTTAGGTTTGACTGCTGCAACTGTTAAATCTCCTAGTGTGAAAATTCCAATTTTTGGTTTCCATGACATTATTGATTTACAGAATAAGGCTGATTTACCTCCATATCGCAGTTTGTCGGATATGGATTATACTAAACAGGATTTAGAGAAGTTTATAGACTATTTAGTACAGAAAAATTACTGGTTTTTATCCTCTCAGGATTTGTTTATCTATTTTATTAATAAATCTCAGCCTATACCGACTGAGCATATAGGTCAAAAACCTGTAATGTTGACTTTTGATGATGGCTATAAGGGAGTGCATAAAAATGGAATTCCAATATTGGAACGGATGGAGAAAAAATATGCTGAGAAGGTAAAGTTTGTGTTGTTTGTTAATCCTAAAAGTTTGGGATTTGATAATGGGAAAGATTTACCACATCTTAGTTGTCAGGATTTAAGAGAAGGATATCAAAAAGATTTTTATGATATTCAGTCTCATGGATTTACTCATAAAAATTTAACTAAAATCGATTCTAAAGAATTAGATGTAGAACTGTATTTTGCTAAGTTGGCGTTGAGGAAATGTACTAATGATTTAGACAAAAATAAAATTGTTGCTGCTCATATTGCCTATCCCTTCGGTGCAATTAATAAAAGAGTCGAGAGAAAGTTACCTAAATATCATTTGACTGGGTTTATTTATGATGATAATTTTCTGAGAGTGAATTATTTGAAAAATCAGTTCCGTATTTCTCGAATTACTGTTGGTAGTCGCACATCTCCTTATAAATTAATCAGGTTGGCGAGTCGAGCTTCTACCCTGAAGAAAATTAGTAAGTCGAAAAAGATTTAGGATTGTTATTTTGTCAGTATTCAGCTATTAGCAGTCAACTATCAGCTTTTTATATTGATTTTATATGAAGTTGCACAGAATTATGAAATTAATTACTTTATCTGTCTTTCCAATATACAGTCATTTCAATTTGATATTAAAGAGAAGTAATACTAAGGTATGGGCTTTTATTGATAGTTTTAATTATCCCTCAATCTCTGAAGACTAATTACCCACGATAGAGACAGTGATTTAATCACTAATTGCTGATAGCTGATTCCTGTGATTATTTCTCCATTTTGCTATCCTGAATTTATCTAAATATAGTGAGTATTTGACTTGTAAATAATCAGAAAATTGTCAATATTCTTATTTGATTTTTTTTTCGTAGTTCCATATATTCAGTTAAAACTTGTTTGACAATTTTGGGGTATTCAGTTAATTTATCCATTCTTTATTTTATTCTTGTAGAGTTTGATTCTTTGACAACTAGGTAACTCACAACTCAACCCTGTTAAGAAGCTCAACTTCCCGATCTATTTTCAGCTTTTTATTTATCTTTATTTCTTGCATCCTTAGTATATCTTTCAATAAGAGTATTAAATACACTATCAGCAAAGCGATCGCTAAAGCCTACTAGAAAAGATAAAATCAGGATTACTTCTGTAGTTATTTTCTCTGATGTTAATAGGGATAAATCAGAAACAAGAATTAGATAAAAAGCAGAACCAAGTACAATTCCCTGTACTAATCGAGTAATAGTCCATTTAAGAACATTTCCAAACTCATAAATTGGTTGACGGTTGAAGCGATAAATCATTGCTGCAAAGCTACCTATAAAACTCCAGAAAACAACAGGCTAAGGAATATTTAGCAATGGAAGTTTTAGGTCATCTAGAGGTTTTTCTCCAACTGTTAATAAAAGTCCATAAAGGAAACCTCCAATAATCATTAAAGAAATAATAAACATAATCGTTATAGTAACTAAACGAGTAGTTACTGTAGCCTTTTCTATATCGGAGCGTACTAATTGTTCAACTAAATCACGCCTTTTTTCAATGA